>DATFRE010000237.1:0-10836 GCA_035263545.1 Dongiaceae bacterium | reverse complement strand
TTCGATCTCTGGGATGTCGACATCCGCCGCATGTCGCCCCATCAGAACCGCAAGACCTATCTCTACGACCGGGTCTCCGAGGCCCTCGGCCTGCTCTATGCCATGCATTGGCCCTATCGCCAGTTCGAGACGGCCCGCGGCATCAGGCTGACGCCGCTCTATATGCGCCTCAAGGAGAACGGCGCCTGCTTCGGCGAGGTGGCGGGTTGGGAGCGCGCCAACTGGTTCGCCCCGAAAGGCGTCGAGCCCAAATACGACTACAGCTTCAAGCGCCAGAACTGGTTTTCCTATTGCGCCGGCGAGGTGAAGGCGACCCGCGAAAAGGTCGGGCTTTTCGACCAGTCGACCTTCGCCAAGTTCCTGGTGCGCGGATCCGATGCCGAGCGCGAGCTGCAACGCATTTGCGCGGCCGATGTCGCGGTAGCGCCCGGCAGGGCCGTCTATACCCAATGGCTGAACGCGCGCGGCGGGATCGAGGCCGATCTCACCGTCACCCGCCTCGCCGAGGAGGCCTATATGGTCGTGACCGCCGCCGCCACCGCGGGACGCGACCTCCATTGGCTGAAGCGCAATATCCGTCCCGACGCCCGGGTGCTGGTGGATGACGTGACCAATTCCATGGCGGTGCTGGGCGTGATGGGACCGGAGAGCCGGGCCTTGCTCCAGCCGCTGACCGATGCCGATCTCGGCAACGAAGCCTTTCCCTTCGGCGCCTCGCGGGAGATCACCATCGGCAATGTGCAGCTGCGCGCGACCCGCATCAGCTATATGGGCGAGCTGGGCTGGGAGCTTTATGTGCCGAGCGAATTCGCCACCGGCCTTTTCGACACCCTCATGGGCCGCGGCGGGGTCAAGCTCTGCGGCATGCATGCCATGGACAGCCTTCGCATCGAGAAGGCCTATCGCCATTGGGGCCATGACATCACCGACGAGGATACGCCGCTGGAGGCGGGGCTCGGCTTCGCCGTGGCCTTCGACAAGAACGCCGATTTCATCGGCCGCGATGTGCTGCTGAAGCAGAAGGCCAACGGCCCGTTGCCCAAGCGCCTGCTGCAGTTCGCTCTCGAGGACCCGGAGCCGCTGCTCTATCACAACGAGCCCATCTACCGGGATGGCGAGCTGGTGGGCCATACCAGCTCGGCCAGTTACGGCCATCACCTCGGCCGCGCCATCGCCATGGGCTATGTGCGCCATGAAGGCGGGGTGACCAGCGACTATGTCGCCAGCGGCAAGTGGGAAATCGATGTGGGTCTGAGGCGCCATGCGGCGCAGGCGAGCCTCCGGCCCTTCTACGACCCGACCAGCGCCCGCATGAAGGTATGAGATGATCGAGCGGATCGCGCAGCAGGACCAATCTCTGACAGTGGCCTGGAAGGCCGGCGGGGAGAGCCGTTTTCCCTATCTCTGGCTGCGGGACAATTGCCGCTGCCCCCGCTGCCGCGATCCGCGGAACGGCCAGCGGCTGTTCGACGCTCTCGATCTTCCGGCTGAGCCCCGGCCCACCCTTGTCGTGCTCGAGGGCGGCGATGTCGCGATCCGCTGGCAGGAGGGCCATGAGAGCCGCTACGGCGCCGCCTGGCTCGCGGCCCATGATCTCTCCCCCGCGGCCCGCGCAAGACGGCGCCCCGATCTCCGGCTCTGGGGTGCCGAGATCGCCAACGACCTTCCGCGGGCCGACTGGCCCGAGTTTCAGGCCGATCCCGCCATCGAGCTCCGCCTGCTCGACGGTCTCGCCCGCTACGGCTTCGCGCTGCTGCAGCAGGTGCCGGTGGAGGAGGGGCAGGTGGCGGCCGTGGGCGATCGCCTCGGCCATGTCCGGGTGACGAATTACGGCCGACTCTTCGACGTGGTCTCGCTGCCCAATCCCAACAACCTCGCCTTCACCGCCGTGGGCCTCAGCGTGCATACGGACAATCCCTATCGCGACCCGACCCCGGGGCTGCAGCTTCTCCACTGCCTCGAATGCGGCGCGCCCGGCGGCGATACGGTGCTGGTGGACGGCTTCCGCGCCGCGGAGGAACTGCGCCGGCGCCATCCCGAGGATTTCGCCATCCTCGCCCGCCTGCCGCTCAGCTTCTACTTCGCCGATGCTGATGCCGATCTCCAGGCCTCGACGCCGGTCATCTCGACGGATTTCGAGGGCCGCGTCACGGCGGTGCATTTCAACAACCGCTCCATGAGCGCCCTCGATTTGCCGGAGGCGGAGATCCTGCCCTGGTATCGCGCCTATCGCCGCTTCGCTGGCATCCTGCGCGAGCCGGCGAGCGAGCTGCGCCTGCGCCTGGCGCCGGGCGACCTCATCATCATGGAGAACAACCGCGCCCTTCACGGCCGGACCGCCTTCGATCCCAATCTCGGGCGCCGGCATCTCCAGGGGTGCTATGTCGACAAAGATGGCGTCGAGAGCCGGCGCCGCGTGCTGCAAAGGAGCGTGGCATGAGCGAGGTTGGCATGAGGGATATCGCGGACGAGATCGTCGCGCTCTACCGGCAGAAGGGCGAGATGAGCTATGGCGAGGGCGTCTCGATGAACGCCCATGGGCTCCAGGCCGCCCTGCTCGCCGAGCAGGAGGAGGCGGGCAACGCCCTCATCGTCGCGGCCCTGCTGCACGATATCGGCCATCTCCTTCACGATCTGCCGGAAGATATCGCCGACCGGGGCGTCGATACCGAGCATGAATCCATCGCCTCGGCCTGGCTCTCGCAGTATTTCCCGCCTGCGGTCAGCGAGCCGGTGCGCCTCCATGTGGCGGCGAAGCGCTATCTCTGCGCGACCGAGCCGGAATATTTCGGCGAGCTCTCCCAAGCCTCGGTGCAGAGCCTGCAGCTTCAGGGCGGGCCCATGTCGCCGGAGGAGGTGGCGCATTTCGCCGCCGAACCCTTCGCCGAAGCGGCCGTGCGGCTACGCCGCTGGGACGACCTCGCCAAGCGCACCGACCTCGCCACCCCCGATTTCACCCATTACCGCCCCATCATCGAAGCCGCGCTGAAGCACCGTGAGCCCTATCCCGTGCTTTGAAACGGGAGAGGGAGGGACCCATCGCGAATCGATGGGGAGGGTGAGGGTCGGGCAAGAGCGGTGCCTGGCGGACCCTCACCCGGCCGCCTCCGCTGCGCTGCGGCGGCTATGCTCTCCCGCTTCAAGGCGCGGGAGAGGGAATCAATCCTTCGCCGCGCAATGCGGGCAGCGGCCGGCGAGCTCGATGGTGAGGCGGTCGAGGCTGAAGCCGCGGGCGGCGGCCTGGCGCCTGGCGCTGGCGGCGATCTCGCTGCCCTCGATCTCCGTCACCTCGCCGCACCCGGTGCAGATCAGGAACTGGCTGGCGTGGTTCTCCTCGGGCTGCGGGCAGCCGATATAGGCGTTGAGCGATTCCAGCCGGTGGACGAGGCCCTGGGCGATGAGGAAATCGAGCGCGCGATAGACGGTGGGCGGCGCTGCCGCACCCACCCCCGCCTTGCCATGGAGGGCCTCCAGGATCGCATAGGCGCCGATGGGCTGGTGCTGGCCCCAGACGATCTCGAGCACGCGGCGCCGGATGGGCGTCAGGCGAGCCCCGCGCCCGGCGCAGACGGCCTCGGCCCGGTCTAGGGCATCCTCGATGCAGAGGCGGTGGTTGTGGCGGCGCCCGGGCGCCAGCGCGGTGGCTCTCATCTCCCGTACTTCGTCACATCGAAGGCAGATAGGCAAGCTGGCCGGCCGCGAAGCTGTGCAGCCGGCGCTGCCCCAGGATATGGACGCGCGCCCGTCCGCCGAACAGCCCGGCGATCGCAGGATCGCGGACATCGAGCCCGCCGGCATAGGCGCCGAAGGCCGGCAGGATCAGGCGCCGTTCATCGCCGATGAAGCAGCGCCCGCCTACCCGCCGGCCCCGCCAGCTGAACGCTGCCTTGGGATGGAAATGGCCCGAGACTTCGCCGGGCGAGGGCGCGGCCGCGGCGATATGGCGGAAGAGCAGGGGGCCGAGAATGAACTCCGCCTGCACGATGCCGCCCAGATCGGCCGGCGGGGCAGGGTCGTGATTGCCCGTGATCCAGATCCAGCGGCTGCCGCGGATGAGGCCGGCGAGGCGCTCGCCATCGGCACGGCCGAGGCGCTCAGCCGCGCTTCCGTCATGGAAGCTGTCGCCGAGGCAGATCACGGTCTCGGGTTCGTGGCGCTCGATGGCATCGGCGAGCCGGGCCAGGGTCTGGGCCGTGTCATAGGGCGGCAGGAGCTGGCCGCGGGCGGCGAAGCCCGAGCCCTTCTCCAGATGGAGATCGGCCACGGCGAGGAGCCGCCGCGCGGGCCAGAACAAGGCGCCGGAGAGATCGGCCAGGAGATCGGTGCCGTTGAGGCGGAGGGAAGCGGGATCGCTCATAGGGGCAGCTGGGGAGCGGGCTCCTCGCCGACCGCCTCCTCGATCAGGGCCTGGGCCGCCTCGTCCAGGAGCTCGTCCACCGCCGCCCCATAGACCGCCTCCTTGCCGATCTCCAGCAACACCGGCACGGCGAGCGGCGAGACCTTGGCGAGGCGGCGATGGGTGATGCGGCCGGCGACGCGGTTCAGCATATCCGCAAGGCGGCGGATATCCGTGAGGCCGCCGGCGGCATCGGCCCGGGTCGCGCGCAGGAGGATGTGGCGCGGATCGTGCCGGCGCAGCACGTCGTAGATGAGGTCGGAATTGAAGGTCACCTGCTTGCCCGTCTTCTCCTGGCCGGGATGGCGGCGTTCGATCAGGCCGGCGATCACCGCCACATTGCGGAAGCATCGCTTCATCATGCTCGATTCGTCCATCCAGGCCTCGAGATCGTCGCCCAGTAGATCGCGGTCGAAGAGCTGGTTCATGTCCCGGGCTCCGCGCAGGCTCCAGACCGCCAGCACATAGTCGGTCGCCACGAACCCCAAAGGGCGCAGCCCTAGGCGTTCCATGCGCCGGGTCAGGAGCATGCCCAGCGTCTGGTGGGCATTGCGGCCCTCGAAGCAATAGGCGACCAGGAACTCCTTGCCGCCGCGCGGGAAGCTCTCGATGAGGAGCCCGTCGCGGTCCGGCAGGACGGAGCGCCGGCGCTGGATCTCCAGCCATTGGTTGACGGCTGCGGGCAGGATGCGCCAGCGGCCGGGCTCGGCGAGCAAAGCGCGCACGCGATCGGCGAGATGGGTCGTGAGTGGCAGGCGCCCGCCCTGATAGGCGGGCACCTTAGGCTCGCCGGTTCCGCCGCGGCTGACCTCGGCGCTCATTTCCCGGAGGCCCTCGAAGCGCAGGAGCTGGCCCGCGAACATGAAGGTGTCGCCGATCTCAAGCCCCTGGATGAAGTTCTCCTCGATCTCCCCCAGAACATGGCCGCGGCGGAAGCGCACCTTCAGCATCGGCTCCTGGACGATGACGCCGACATTCATCCGATAGCGCCGCGCCACGCTCGCGTACGCTGGCGCCCAGCGCCCATCCTCGCCTTGCTTCAAGCGGTGCCAGCGCTCATAGGCGGCGAGCGCATAGCCGCCGGTCGCCACGAAATCGAGTACGGCGTCGAAATCGGCCCGGGCGAGATCGCGATAGGGTGCGGCGCTCGTCACCTCGCGGTACATCGCCTCGGCCTCGAAGGGGGTAGAGCAGGCCATGCCCAAGAGATGCTGGGCCAGCACATCGAGCCCGCCGCCCCGGGGCGCCTCGCCATCGAGCGTATTCTCGCGCACGGCCTCCAGCGCCGCGCGGCATTCCAGCACCTCGAAGCGGTTGGCCGGCACCAGCAGCGCCCGGCTGGGCTCGTCCAGGCGGTGATTGGCGCGGCCGATGCGCTGGATCAGGCGGCTGGCGCCTTTGGGCGCGCCGACCTGGATCACGAGATCGACGGCCGCCCAGTCGACGCCGAGATCGAGCGAGGAGGTGGCGATGACCGCGCGCAAGGCGCCGCGCGCCATGGCCGCCTCGACCTTGCGGCGCTGCTCCGGCGCCAGGCTGCCGTGATGGAGCGCGATGGGCAGGTTGTCCTCATTGATACGCCAGAGCGCCTGGAAGACCAGCTCGGCCTGGGCGCGGGTGTTGACGAAGACCAGCGTCGTGCGCGCAGCCTTGATGCGCGCATAGATCTCGTCGATGGCATGCAGCGCCATATGACCGGACCAGGGAAGATATTCCCTGGTCTCCAGGATTTCGATTTCCGCGGGGCTGCCGGCGCGTCCACGGAGGATTGCGGCACTTCCCGGCGCGGCGACCAGCCAGTCCGCCAATGCCTGCTCATGCGCGACGGTGGCGGAGAGGCCGATGAAGCGGCAGGCCGGCGCGAGGCTGCGCAGCCGCGCCAGGCCAAGGCCCAGGAGATCGCCGCGCTTGTTACCGGCGAGCGCATGAAGCTCGTCGATCACCACGCGGCGGAGGCCGGCGAAGATCTTGTCCGCATCGTTGTACGAGATGAGGAGAGCGAGGGATTCCGGCGTGGTCAGCAGCATCTGCGGCGGCTGGCGGCGCTGGCGCTGGCGCTTCGCCATGGGGGTGTCGCCGGTGCGGGTCTCGACGCTGATGGAGAGGCCCATCTCCGCCAGCGGCTCCGTCAGGTTGCGGTGGATATCGACGGCCAGCGCCTTCAGCGGCGAGACGTAGAGGGTGTGCAGGCCCGGCTTCTGGAGGCCCTGGGGCGCGGCCGCGAGCTCGATCAGGCTCGGCAGGAACCCGGCCAGCGTCTTGCCGCCGCCGGTCGGCGCCACCAGCAGGGCCGAGCGGCCCTGGCGATCGAGCGCGATGAGCTCCAGCTGATGGGCATGGGGCTGCCAGCCGCGGGCGGCGAACCATTCGCCGAAGGGTGAGGGAAGCCCGCTCTCCGCCATCTCACCGGGAGAGCAGCGGCTGCAGAAGAGCGATTCGCTCGGCGCGCTCCGCCTCGCTCATGGGCCGCGGGGTGCCCCGGCCCCAGACCGGGTTGGGCCAGGCCGGGTCACCCACGAAGCGGGCGATGACATGGACATGAAGCTGTGGCACCTGGTTGCCCAGCGCGGCCACATTCATCTTGTCGGCCTTGAAGGCCTGCTGCATGAGGCTCGAGGCGCGGGCGATCTCCTCGATCAGCAGCGCGCGCTCGGGTGGCGGCAGATCATGGATCTCCCGCAGATCGGGGTGCCGCGGCACCAGGAGCAGCCAGGGAAAGCGGCCATCATTCATCAGCTGCAGGCGGCAGAGCGGCCCGTCGCCGAGCGCAACGCTGTCGGCGGCAAGGCGCGCATGGAGGGTGAAGCGATCCGGCATGGCGCTAGCTTAGCGAGCGCCTCTCCGGCTCTCCAGCCTTGACCCGCGGTTCGCGGTCGATCTAGCTGGGGACCCCGAAGAAAGGACTGGCCATGACCAGCTCAGCCGCCGCCGAGACGGGCAGACCCTTTCTCACTCTTGCCGAACCGCAACTCTTCACCGGCGATATCAGGGCGGCCTGCGCGTTCTATACCGGCAAGCTCGGCTTCCAGGTGAAGTTCCTCTATGGCGATCCGCCCTTCTATGGCCAGGTGATCCGCGACGGCGCGCGGCTCAATCTCCGCCATGTCGATCGTCCGGTCTTCGATCGCGCGCTGCGGGCGAGGGAGGATCTGCTCTCGGCGACGATCGTCCTCAACGAGATCGAGCCCCTGCTCCTGGAGTATCGGGCGAAGGGCGTAGTCTTCCATCAGGCCTTGCGGACCGAGCCCTGGGGTCGGCGTACCTTCATCGTCGCCGATCCCGACGGCAATCTCATCGCTTTCTCCGACTGAGATTCACGATCGCCACCCCGCCCAGCGCCAGCAGGCCGCCGAGGATGCCCAGCGCCGTGGGCACCTCGCCCAGCCAGAGATAGCCCATCAGGCTCGCGACCGGCGGCACGCAGTAGAAGAAATTCGCCGTGCGGGCCGCGGGCAGGCGCGACAGCACGATGGTGTAGGTGCCATAGGCGATGAGGCTTGGCCCCAGCCCGAGATAGAGCGCGGCGAAGAGCGCCTCGGGCGGCGCCGCGATCCCTTGCGCGATCGCATGCGGCAAGGCCGGAGAGAGAAGCAGCGCGCCGATGATCATGTTCCAGGCCGAGACCGTCAGCGGCTTATGCCGCGCCAGCAGCGGCTTCTGCAGGATGGTCGTGATGGAGTTGCAGAAAGCCGATCCGAGGATCAGAAGCGCGCCGGCATCGATGCGCATCCGGCCGCCCTCGCCGAGCGCGATCAGGCCGATCCCGGCAAAGGAGAGGGCCGTGCCCAGCCATTGGGTGCGGCCGAAGGATTCCTTGAGGAAGAGGATGGCGAGCAGCGCGGTGATGATGGGATTGACGTTGATGATGAAGCTCGCCGGGCCCGCGGAGACCGTCTGCTCGCCGAGATTGAGAAGCACGGTATAGAGGGCGACGAAGAAGAGCCCGCCCGCGAGAAAGCGCCAGAGCTCGCGCCACGCCGGCAAAGCGGGCCGCGCGATGAAAAGGAAGAGGGCGTCGGGCAGTGCTGCCACGGCAAAGCGCGCCGCGCCCAGCTCCACGGGGCCGAAGCCGCTGAGGCCGGCGCGGATGGCCGGGAAGGCCGAGGCCCAGATCAGGATGGTGATGGAAAGGGCGAGGGCGGTCCCGCGATCCACGCCCTGGCGGGTATCGCGGGGACGGAGGTTTGGTGTCGTGCTGACGGCGCTCATCGCGGGGCTTCCTGGCCAATTGAAGGATCGCCCTTCACTAGGCCCCGGCAGAGCTGCTTGACAATTTCATAGTTCGGCGTCTAGCTGTGAGTATGAATCACATGTCTCGGCCACCCTTGCCGCCGCTGGACGGGCTGCGGGCCTTCGAGGCCGCGGCCCAGAGCGGCAGCTTCTCGGCCGCCGCTTCGGCGCTCAATGTGACCCATGGCGCTATCAGCCGGCAGGTGGCGAAGCTCGAGCATTGGCTGGGGCTGAAGCTGTTCGAGCGCAAGGCACGCGGGGTCGCGCTAACCCCGGACGGCCAACGCCTGTTCCTGCGCACCAGCGAGGCCTTCGCCCTCATCGCCGACAACTCCGAGCGCTGGGCCGAAACGCGCGGGCCCGCGGTGGTCCGTCTCGGCTCGATCCCTTCGGTCTCCAGCCTCTGGCTGATGCCGCGGCTCGCGAGGCTGGAGGGCGGCGATCCCGCGCTGCACGTGGCGCTGCTGGTCGACCGCCATATGGATCTCGAAGCCGAGGGGGTGGATCTCGCCATACGCTGCGGTCGCGGGGGCGTGCCGGGGCGCATCTCGGTGCAGTTGTTCGAGGAGCGCTGCTTTCCCATCGCCTCGCCCGATCTGGCGCGCAAGATCGGCCAGGGGGGCCGGCCGGAGCGGCTGCTGAAGCTGCCGCTGATCCATGACTCCGATGCATCCGGATGGCGGGCGTGGTTCGCCGCCCAGGGGCTCGACTATCGGCCGCGCGCGCAGGACCGGCGATTCGAGGATTACAATCTGGTGCTGGATGCCGCGGCCCATGGTCTCGGCATCGCGCTCGCCCGCCCGCCGCTGGCGGCCGACCAGATCTCCAGCGGCCACATCGCCACTGTCGACAAGCGCACGGTCCTCAATCCGGTCTCCTACTGGCTCGACCGGCCGCGCGGAAGCCCGCGCGCGGCGGCGGCGATGCTGGCCCGGCGGATCGCCACCGAGGCCGGGCTGCCATCCCCGGCTATCGAGTCGTTTCTCGCGGGCGAGCGCACGATCTCCCCGACGCCGGCCGCGAAAGCAAAAAGCGCTGTCTTGTAACAATTCGCCAAGTGCAGAGAGGGAACCTTTTGACCCCTCTCGGGTTTTATTTGTCGCCTGCTCCTCATTCATGGAGGCGACAATGTCGCAGGGCACGAATTCATGGGTGCGTCTGGCCGCCCCTGTCTGTTTTACCATCCTGGCGGCCTGTACCAGTCCGAAGCCGATGCCGATCGACGCCTATCACGTCGACTTCGCCACGGATTCCTACAGCATCCAGCCGGCGGGCCAGCAGGCGATCGACAGCGTCGCCCAGAGGGTGGCCGGCAAGACCGAAGCGAAGGTGACGATCGTCGGCCGCACCGACGCGGCCGGCACGCCCGCCTACAACATGCAATTGTCGCAGAAGCGCGCCGCGGCTGTGCATGACGCGCTGGTCGCCACCGGCAAGATCACGCCGGAGCAGATCCAGACCTCCTGGACCGGCGAGCAGCAGGAGACCGCCGCCGCCGCCACACCGCCACCAGGCGACAAGGTGGTGGACATCTACGTGCATTGAGTCCGAGGACAGGCCGTCTCCTCTTGTCGTCATTCCCGCGAAAGCGGGAATCCAGAGCTCCAGGTTCAGTCGCTCGCCTTGGATGCCCGCTTTCGCGGGCATGACGTAAGAAGAGATTCGGCCCTCCGCTTCCTTTGAGATGAGGCTGCAGCACCGGCGACAGCGCGTCGCATGTCGCCGGGGAAGCAGTCGCGTCGCCGCGGCGCTAGCAAGCTCCGCCGCGGGCGGGCATTGAGACGGCCAGTCCGCGGGAACGATCCGGTCCATGCTGCAAGCGCTGCAAAGCGTCGTCTCTCTGCTGCTCGGCGCCGGGGCGCTGATCCTCGGCAATGGCCTGGTCGGCATCGTTCTCCCGGTGCGCATGAGCCTCGAGGACGTGCCGACGGGGGTTTCCGGCCTCGTCATGTCCGCCTATTACGGCGGGCTGGTGCTGGGCTGCCTCTGGGCCCGCGGCATCATCGTCCGGGTCGGCCATATCCGCGCCTTTGCCGCCTTCGCCGCATCGGCGGCGGCAACGACGCTGATCTTCCCTCTCTGGTTCAATCCCGTCATCTGGGCGGTGCTCCGCGGCGTCGGCGGTTTCTGCATGGCCGGGCTCTTCGCCACCATCGAGAGCTGGCTCAATCTGCGCTCCAGCAAGGAGAGCCGCGGCCAGATCCTCTCCC
>DATFRE010000236.1:0-13921 GCA_035263545.1 Dongiaceae bacterium | reverse complement strand
CACGCGCCGTGCTTCGAGGATGGGCTTCAGCTCGACCAGGGCCGCCCGGCTGACTTCCACCAGCGCCGAGACCGCCGCGGCGTCGAGAATGGCGGGCGTCGCCAATGCCAGATTGTCGGCGATGCCGTCCATGACCTCGGCGAGGCCGGCATAGCCGCCGAAAGCCGGGTCGACCTCGGCGTCGCGATGGAAGATCGCGATCCGGTCGGCGAGCTCGCGCATCAGTCGGGGCGTCAGCTTGCCCTGCTGCGCCAATCGGTCGAAGAGGCAGGCCTGGTCGAAGCGGCGCATGACCACGACGGTGTCGACCAGCGGCCCCTCGCCTTCGAAGCCCAGCTCGCCGCCGGGCCGGCGCCGGATGCTGCGGGTGCCGAGATAGAGCGAGGGCGCGGTACGGCGGTTCAGCGCGACCTCCGCGGCGCAGGCCTCGGCCCGCCTCTCGCGGCTCGAGTAGTCGATATAGTTGAAGCGCACCGCCCGTTTCAGCTTGTAGACGAAATCGCCGGCCAGGAAGACGGCGGAGATATGGGTCACGATCTGATCGACACTCAGCACCCCGCCACCATAGCTGGCCGGGTTCCGGAGGAAGGCAAGAGTCTCCTCCTGGTCTTCGACGATCATCGCGCGGCGCCCGTCAGCCTTCGAAGCCCTGCAGGAGGCTCACCGTATTGATGCCGATCTCTTCCACCGCATAGCCGCCCTCCATGACGAAGAGGGTCGGCAGGCCGAGTGTCGCGATCATGGCGCCGATCTTCGGATAATCCGCCATCTCGAGCTTGAACTTCGAAATCGGATCCTCCTTGAAGGTATCCACCCCAAGGGAGACCACGATTGCCTCGGGCCCGTAGCGGCGGATGCGCGCGATCGCTTCACCCAGCGCCTCGCCGTAGCGATCCCAGCTCGTGCCCCAGGGCATGGGGTAGTTGGCGTTGAAGCCCTCGCCCGCCCCCTCGCCCACCTCCTCGGCGAAGCCCAGGAAATAGGGATAATCCCATCTCGGATCGGCATGTAGCGACAGGAAGAAGACGTCGTCGCGGTCGTAGAAGATGGCCTGGGTGCCGTTGCCGTGGTGATAATCGACATCGAGGATGGCGACCCGGGCGGCGCCCTTGTCGCGCAGGCTCTGGGTCGCGATGGCCGCGTTGTTGAGGAAGCAGTAGCCGCCGTAATAGTCCCTGCCCGCATGATGGCCCGGCGGCCGGCAGAGGGCGAAGGCGGCGCCCGCCCCGGCCTCGACCCGGGCGGCGGCCGTCAGCGCGACCTCGGCCGCCGCCAGAGCCGCGCGCCATGTGCCACTCATGATGGGCGTGCTGCTGTCGAAGCAGTAATAGCCGATCTTGGCCCCGATCTTCTCCGGGATCACCTGCCGCAGCCCCCGCCCCGGCCAGGTATTGGGCATCGCCTCCCCCTGGTCGTTGGTCTCTCGCCATTCCTCCCAGGCGGTCTCGAGGAAGGCCAGGAAATCGGCGCTGTGGATCCGTGCGATGGCCTCGCGCGGCTGGCGCTCGGGCGCGATGACCTCACCCAGATTCACGTGCCGGACGCGCTCGATGACGAAATCGGCGCGCTTCGGCATCTCGAAGATCGGCACCATATGACCCTGGACGAACTCGGCTTTGGCGTCGTGCAGGTGGTGGTCGTCGGTATAGACCGTCAGCATGATTCCCCCGGAGCGGCTTCTAGGTTCGCGTGATCCTAGAAGCCGTCCAGATGGAGGCAAGGCCGAAATCTCAGGTCTTGGCCAGCGAGCCCGTGGCCGCGCCGCGCCGCCGGCCCACCATGCGCATCAGCGTAATGATGACGGCGATGGTCAGCAGATATGCTGCGAGCTGCGCGGCCGTCGGGCTGTCGGAATAGCCGATCAGGCTGCGCAGCAGCCGGCCCGGGATGCTGTCCTCCGGGAGAATGGCGCTCGTATCCCAGAGCGGCTCGGCGAAGCTCTGGAAATAGCCCGCCTGCTGCAGGAAGACGACGGCCTGGGAGGCCATGCCGGCGGCGAGCAGCGTGATCAGCCAAGTGGTCACGGCGAACAGCCGGCGCATCGGGATGGCCACGAGGCCGAAATACATGAGGGCCGAGAGCAACGCGCCGCCGAGGATGCCCAGCATGCCGCCCGCCACCATGGCGAGGGCGGATTCGCTGCCGCTATTGGCGATGCCGTAGAGGAAGAGGACGATCTCCGATCCTTCGCGCAGCACTGCAACGCCGATGACGATGGCAAGGGCCGTCATCGGCCGCTGCCCGGCGGCGACGGCGCCGCCCACCGCCTGCATCTGCCGGGCCATGTCCTGCCCGTGGCTCGCCATCCAGGAATTGTGCCAGGCCAGCATGATGACCGCGGCCAGCAGGACGCTGGCATTGAAGATCTCCTGGCCCGAGCCCTGGAACAGGGCCGCGATCTGGCTCGCGAACAGGGCAACGACGCAGGCGCCGAGCGCGCCAGCCCCGATGCCGAGGGAGACCCAGAATCCCCGTCGCGCGACACCCTTGGTCGCGGCGAGGACGATTCCCACGATCAACCCCGCTTCGATGACCTCACGAAAGACGATGACGAGGGTGGCGAGCATCGATGGTCCTACTCGGCGATGACTTTCCCGCTGGCGGTATCCTCGTGGAACTCGCCGACAAAGGCATAGCTGCCGGCGGCGAGCGGACGCAGCCGCACCGTTCCCTGCTGACCGCCGGCGATGATCTTCTCGACTTTGAGAACGGAGGACTCGAACTCCTCCGCCGTCTCATCGGCATTCTTGACGACCAGGATAATCGGCTTGCCCGCGGGCACATGCAGCTCGGCCGGATCGAACTTGTGATCCTTGATGGTGATGTTGAAGACCTGTGCATCCTCCGCGCGCGCGGGCGCGCCCTGCAGCAGGAGCGCGCTCGCGAAGGCCGCCGCGGCCAGAATGCTCAGTTTCGATCCGATCGGTCGCATGATTCCTCTCTTAGGGATTGGCATGTGAGCCCGCTGTCGCCAGGGGTGTGGCGAAGGGCGTGGGTTGTGTGGCGGGCGGCGTGAGCTCGGCCACCAGGGCCTGATGCTGGGCCGCCAGCGTCGGGTCGTAGAGGGAGACCGGCAATGCGGCCAGGAAGACGGGTCGCGCCGCATCGGCCTGGTTGCGGAAGGTCTTGAGCGCGGCCATCGCCTCCTCGTAGCGGCCCGCCTGGGCCGCGGACTGGACGCGCCGAAGCTGGATCACCGGGCCCGCCGCGGCGCTGCGTGCCGGCTTCAGCAGCGCCTGCTCGCCGGCGCCCAGGGGATCGGAGGGGCCGGGGAATCGCTCCTGGAGCTCGCGCATCTCGTGGGCGATGGTCCCAACGGCCAGATTGACCACCGGCATGTCGCGCTCGGCGATGGCGCGCTCCAGCGGACGGCTGGAGACCAGCAGCTCGTCGAGCTCGCGGTCCGGTGTGTTGTTCTCGAAAGGCTGCTCCCCATCCCCCACGGCCTGAAGATAGGCCACGAGGTCGCTCTTGTCCGCCACCGTCAGACCCAGCTTGTAGGTGCCGTCGAAATAGTCGACGACCTGACCGAATGTCGTATAGCGCCCGTCGTGGAAATAGGGCGCGGTGAAATCGGCGTTGAGTAGGGTCTGGGTCTTGAAGGCGCCGCCGGTGCCGATGTCATGCTGCAGATGATCGACGAAAAGGGCGGAGGGGTGATGGCAGCCGGCGCAGGACTGATTGCCCATCTGCGGGAAGTTGCGGTTGAACAGCACTTCACCGCGCCGGGCCGCCGGGTCAGCTGCATCGGTCAGCTGCCCGTCGCTCGCGAGCTTCGGATTGGGCAGGAAGTCGATCTGCTCCATATAGGCGGTGATGGCGTCGACCAGCTTGGGCGAGGGCTCTGGCCCGGCGAACTCGTTGACGATCACATTTCGGGTGAAATCGCGCAGCGCGGCAATCCGGCCGTCACGCCCATAGGGCGCCAGATAGCGGATGCCGCGCAGGCTCGGGATGTCGATATGGCGGTGGAGGCCGTTCGTGGTTGCGGTATTGAACAGGGCGTTGACCACGGCGAGGCCGCCGGGCCGGTCGGAAAGACCGGGGATGAAGAAGACCTGATTGACGTCGCCCTGGTTGTGGCAGGTCTCGCAGGTCAGGCCGGCCTTGCGCGCCGGATCGCCGAAGATCAGCGGCGAGGCAAAGGCCATGTTGCCGAGGGCGACGAGATCGCTCTGCCGCCCGCCATCGGCCTCGTCATGCAGGATCTCGCGCGGTTGGCGGACCCTCTCCTCGCCGAACACCGTTCCCGGCGGCAGCACCGTGGGATCGCCCGCCTGCGCCGGCAAGGCGAGGCCGGCGCAAAGAAGCGCGCAACTCAAGGCCAGCTGAACGCCGCGCGACAAGCCCGACCTCAATCGTCGGTGTCGGTGAAATCCGGCGCCGGCCAACCGAGCTCCACCGCCGCATCGGAGACCGATCCGGCCAGCATCTCCGCCTTCTGCTCCAGCGCCTGCGCGTCGACCTGATCGAGGGAGGCGACGCTGACGAGCTGGCGGACCTCGGCGATCTCCTTCTCGACGCGATCGGCCACACCAGCGTTCTTATCCCGCACGATCTTGGCGAAGACGGTGTTCCAGGCGAGCTCGATGCCGTCGACATTGTGCTGCATGTCGAGCAGCGAGGTGCCGCTGATCGCCGATTCCCCGCCCTTGGCCTTGCTCTCGCCGAGCTCGAAGGCGAGCGATCCGATGCCGACCAGCACGCCATGGCCGTAGAGCGGCTCGCCATTGAAGACCCGCTGGAGGGTATGGACCTTGTCCACCAGGGTCTGGGTCTCGGCGAGGGGCAAGGCCGCCCCTGGGGTGAACAGCTTCGCCTCGATTCCGTGGAAGCCCGTCTCGCTGTTGGGCCAGGAATCGATGGCGGAATCCAGAGAGGGGAATTTGATCGTGAAGATCTCCGAGCGCTCATAGCCGGCGCGCGCATCGATCCAGGCTTGGCGCGCGCCGGCGGCGTCGCCCGCCTGCATGGCGGCCAGCATCTTGTCGGAATTGGCCACCAGGCTGTCGATATCGCCGGTGGCGAGCTTCTTGTAGGCGGCCGCCGCTTCGTCGAGCTTGGCCTCGAGCGCGGGATCCATGCCCTTGCCGGGCTGGCGTTCGCTGGCCGAGTTGGACTCGGCCAGCAGGATGCCGGGCTGTGCGGTGCCCTGCGCCATCGCCATGACTGGAGAGAGAAGGAGACACCCGGCCGACACCGCGAGCATCAAGGACGCCCCTCTGGCGCCAAACACGAAATCCGACGAACCGCCGCGCTGCACCTGACCCTCCCGCAACATTGGCAAAAGCAAGACCGCGCTTATGCCAAAGCTGCAATTGCAAGTCAATTGCAATAACACGGCCCGCGCCGTCGCGTCGCAGGTGGCGCGATCTCCGAGAAACCCCTCTAAGTCAATGGATTACGGTCTCAGGCGCATTCCGGCACGCCGGCCCTGATGAGGGCCACCATGCTGCGAATCTCCTCCTCGATGGGCCAGCGCGTCCCATGCATCGCCACCATCAGCAGCAGGGCGGAGAGCGCCAGGCGGCTCACCTTCAGCCCGCCCGGCGCTGGCTCTCCGTGCAATTGGTGGAAGAGGATGAGGGCGCCGAGGCCGACGGCAAGCCCCACAAGCACCTCGCCGAGATTGTGGGCGTGGAGCACGAGCCGAGAGAGCGCGATGGCGGCAATGAGGAGAGTGAAGGCGAGATAGAGCGCCCCGCGCCACACTCCCGCGAGCGCACTCCCCAAAAGAAGCGCCAAGGCGCCATAGATCAGCGTGCTCATGGCCACATGGCCGCTGGGATCGATCACCGTCGTCTGCAGCAGGCGGTGGCCGCAGGACTGTAGCGCGAGCTTCAGCGCGCCGATAGCCGCCCCGCCCGCAGCCAGGCTGATGGCAAGCGCGAGAGCGGCGCGCGGCCAATGCGCCAGCAGGAGATAGAGCAGCGCCAGGGCCGCCAGGGGCAGGGTCACCGCGCTGTCCCCGAGATCGGTCACGAAGAACCAGAAGCCGTACAGGAGATCCACCCTTCCGCGCCGGAGCACCGCCCTCGCCGGCACGCCCTTCGCACGCCGCCGCCATGGCCGTCAAGCCGCCGGCTTCGACGGCCTCAGGTGAACCCAGAGATGCCAGCCGAGCCAGCGGCCCAGCGGCAGGCCGGAGACGGGCAAGGGCGGCCCATGCATCCAGCGCTTATAGGCCCTCACTATCTGAAACCGGGGAAAGTCCCGCCGGATCCCGGCCAGGTCATAGACCTTGGAATAGGGATTGTCGGGACCGTCGGTGTTATGATGGATGAAATTATCCATCTGGAGATAGCGTCCGAGCCCCATCCGGCGCGCATTGCGCAAATGACCGCCATAGATTCCGCCGGGATCCAGATTGGCGGTGTAGAGGAAAGCAAGCCCCAGGCGGCGCACCACCCCGATCGCCACCAGATAGTTGAAGGAATATTTGGCATAGACCATGAGCACGAGCTCACCGCCCGGCTTCAGCACCCGCGCGATCTCCGCCTGGGCCCGGCGGATCTCGGGGATATGGTGCAGGACCCCATGGCTGAAGACCATGTCGAAGGAATCGTTCTCATAGGGAATGTCCAGCGCGCTGCCCTGCTTCAGCCCCTCATAGGGAAGGCCGCGCAGTTCGAGCCGGGTGCGGACCCGGTCCACCGCCTCGGCCGTCAGGTCCAGGCCGGACCAGCGCCCGCCACGCCGGATGATCTGCTCGGAATCCGCGCCCTGCCCCAGGCCGATCTCCAGCAGGCGCTTGTCGCGGAAATCGATGGCGTCCAGGCATTTCAGGATATGCCCCTCGCGCCGATAGCGGAACGCATCGTATTCGCGGAAGAATGTCTCATAGTCCCGCGCGAAGGCCTGATCGAGCCCGCCGACCTGATGGTCGCCGCAGGGATGCGCCTGCCAGAAGCTTTGGACTTGCGCTTCGTTCACATCCGTCTCCTTACCCGGCGGCCCGGCAGGGCTGCCGGTCCGTTTCGATCTTCAGCGCCATTGATATCTCACCGGCTCACCGGCTCCTTGCGCCGGCCAAGATCCCTGCGCTTTGGCATGGCGGCACGGAGCCTTGCTCACGGCGATCCCGTCTTCAGCAGCGGGTCGCTCAGATGCGTCGAGGTTGAGCGGTCGAGCGCGCGCCGAACGCCGTGATCAAAGGCCTCCACCATATGGCCGAGATCGAGCTTCTCGCGGCTGCGCAGCGCCCCGGCGGCCAGCTCCCGCCGCAGCTCGACCGAGTCCGCGAAGCGTTGCAGCCCGGCGCCCAAAGCCTCGAGCGAAGGCAGGATCATTCCATTGATATCGGGCTCGATATATTCGATCTCCGGGCTGTGTACCTCCGACCGGCAGGTGATCACCGGCAGGCCATGGGCGAAGGCATGGTTGACCGCGAGCCCGACATATCCGGGGATCACCACGGCATCGCTGGCACGGAAGATCCGGCCCAGGACGTCGCTGTCATGGATCTCCCCCAGGAAGCGGCACCAGCTCTCGCCGGCGGCGAAATCGCGGAGCGATGCGTCGCTGGGACCGCTCCCGACGATCAGGACCTCGAGCGCCGCACCGCTCTGCCGGCGCAATGCACCCACGGCCCCGATCAGCGCATCGACGCGCTTCTGGGCGTTCAGCCGCCCCACGAACAGGAAGACAACGGCCTCGGTCGAGAGGCCGAATTCCCGGCGCAGGACGGAGCGGTCCAGAGACAGCGCCCGGGTATGGGATGCGACTTCTCGCGAGGTATCGATCGTATTGTTGAGGGTGGTCACCCGCTCGCGCGGCATGCCCGCCTCGATCGCATGCTCGGCGCCCTTGGCCGTATAGGCGAGGAAGTCCGTCGCCACGCCGAGCATGAAGCCCTGGGCCCGCCGCACCGCATGCCCGACCCAGCGGCCAAGAGGCGAGCGCCGGTCCTTCTGGATATCGAGATTGCGCCCGAATCCCCAGAGTAGCACGGGCTTGCCCCGGGCCCGGAACAGCAGCGCAAGCGCGATATTGGCCGCATATTTGACTTCGTGGCCGATGACCAGCGCATCGAAACGGCCGCCGGCGATGCGCAGGAACACCGGTTGATAGACGAGGCTCCTGCTGCCCAGGCGCCAGAAGCGATTGCGCACGCTCACATGCGCGAAGCTGAAGGGAGGTGGCGCTGCGGTTATGCCGCTGCCGGGCTCCGCCTGTCCATGAAAGACGACATAGTTGCGTTCCGCGATTGCGCCCAGTCGCTCATAGAACGCCCGGCGATAAGTCGGCACGCAGCCTTGGTGCAGGATCGCGACGCGCGGCGGCAGCATGGACATCAGGCCAGGCGAAACCGCTTCTCGAACAACTCGAGGTTGACCAGGGTCCAGATCAGCTTCTCGTGGTTCTGGCGGCCGTTTTCATGCTCGCGGAGCACGCGCTCCACCTCGCGGCCGTTGAAGAGCTGGCGCGCCAGGGAGGCCGGGCCCATGACGTGGTCGCGGACGAAGCTGCGCATTGGCCCTCGGAACCATTCGTTGACGGGAACGCGGAAGCCCACCTTGGGCCGGTTCAGGATCGCGTTGGGCAGCACCCCCGCCATCATGCGGCGCAGAATGTACTTCTGGGTAAAGCCCTTGATACGCCAGCTGTCGGGTAGCCGCGCGGCAAGGGCGGCGAGCTCGGTATCCATGAAGGGCATCCGCGCCTCGATGGAGGCCGCCATGGTGATGCGGTCGCCTCGCTCCAGGAGGTTGTCGGGCAGCCAGGAGGTCTGATCGAAATAGAGCACCCTCTCGAGGGCGGAGCGCTGCGGGCTCCACAAGAAGGGCCGCGGATCGGGTGCCCGCTGGACCACGCCCGCCCCCAGCAGCTGGTTGCGCTCACCGAGGGACATGGCGCCCATCCAGCGCGGCATCCGCTCGCGCGGATCGCGCAACCCGATCGCAGCGGTCATGATTTTGAGGCGGCGGTATTTGTAGGGCAGCAGGTTGATCAGCGGCTCGACGATGGCGCGGTGCACGCAGGCCGGGACCAGGCCCTGATAGAGCGCGACGAACCGCTCCGCCGAATGTTTCGGATAGCCGCCCAGGAGTTCATCCGATCCCTCCCCTGTCAACACCATCTTTACGCTCTTCGCCGCTTCGCATGATAATAGATAGATCGGGATATTGGAGGCCTCGCCCACCGGCGCATCGCCATGGTCGATCAGCTTCGGCAAATGCTGCATCAGATCCTCGGCCGACACCAGTAGCTCGGTGTGATGCGTGCGGAACTGCTTAGCCACCACCCGGGCATAGTCGAGCTCCGAATATCGTGCCTCGCGAAAGCCGATGGAGAAGGTGTTGATCGGCTTGGCCGAGTGGCGCGACATCAGCGCCACGATCGCGGAGCTGTCGAGGCCCCCGGAGAGGAAGGCGCCATAGGGGACATCGCTCACCATCCGGATCTTGACCGCGGTGTCGAGCTCCTGGGCGAAGGCGTAGAGCGGGTCGTCGATCGCCGTGTCATTCGACGGTGAAAGCCCGTAGGGGGGCGTATAGAAGTTCCTCTCCGTCAGCCGGCCCTGTTCCCAGAGGGCATAGCTGCCGGGCATCAGCTTGCGGATGCCGGCGAAGAGGGTATGGGGCGCGGGCACGTAGCGGTAAAACAGGTAGTCCGCGACCGACGGCCGGTCGAGAGCCGGATGCAGGTCGCCGAAGGCCAGCAGCGCCTTGATCTCCGATCCGAACATCAGCCGGTCGCGGCTCTCATGGATGTAGAGCGGCTTCTTGCCGAACTGGTCGCGCGCCAGCATCAGGCGTCCGCGGGGATGGTCCCAAAGCGCGAAGGCGAACATGCCTCGCAGCCGGGCGACGCATTCCGGCCCCCATTCGACATAGGCGTTGAGCAGCACTTCCGTATCGGATTTCGTGCGGAAGCGATGCCCGAGCCCCTCCAGTTCCAGGCGCAGCAGATCGAAATTGTAGATCTCGCCGTTGTAGACCAGCGTGACGCCGGCACCCTGATGCACCATCGGCTGGGTGCCGGTCGCAAGGTCAATGATCGCCAGACGCCGATGGGCAAGACCCACCAACGCGCTCCCATCGCCAGTCCCGTCCAGGAAAAGACCCTCACCATCCGGCCCGCGATGGCGGATGCTGTCAGCCATGGCGCGGAGCCGGGATTCGGCGTCCGGCACACGGCGCGTCAGGATGAAGCCGGCTATGCCGCACATGTCATTGCTCTTGCTGAATTCGGCAAGACGCTAGATGAACGGCGGCGGCAGTGATTGGAGCAAATAGCTGCAATGATTGGAACAAATATGGGCCCCTGGCATCTTGCAATTGCGCGGCCCTGCCGCCAGTCGATATGTCTCCCATCGACGTATCAGCCGCCTGTGTCAAAAAGTGGAGCCACAACCGCATGAGCCGAGACGACATCAGCCAAGGTCGCGTCCTGATCATCGTGCAGAATCTGCCGGTGCCCTTCGATCGCCGTGTCTGGCTCGAGGCGACGACGCTGACCCAGGCAGGCCATCGCGTCAGCGTCATCTGCCCGAAGGCCAAGGGCTTCAACAAGGGCCATGAGCTGCTCGAGGGAATTGAGATCTTCCGCTATACCCTGCCATTCGACCCTTCGACCAAGCTCGGCTTTGCGGCCGAATTCATCTGGTGCTTCCTGCTCAGCTCTCTACTGTCGTTGCGTGTCGCCCTCTTCGGGCGCGGCTTCGACGTCCTCCACGCCTGCAACCCGCCAGAGACCTATTGGCTCCTCGGCTGGTTCTGGCGCCCCTTCGGCAAGGTCTTCCTCTTCGACCACCACGACCTGTCGCCCGAGATGTACCGGGCGAAGTTCGGCGGCGGGGGTGCCTTTCTTCGCGGCCTGCTATGGCTGGAGAAGCAGACCTTCCGGCAGGCCGATGTCGTCGTCACCACCAACCAGAGCCACAAGGACATCGCGATTCAGCGCGGGGGAAAGCGGCCTGAAGACATCTATGTCGTGCGCTCCGGTCCGCAGCTTGCCCGCTTCACCGTCTATCCCCCCGACGAGACCTGGCGGCGCGGCAAGCGCCATCTCCTGGTCTATCTGGGCGAGATCTGCAAGCAGGACGGCGTCGACCATCTGATCCGGGCGATCGAGCAGCTCGTGAAGCGCTACGACTACCGGGATTTCCACTGCGTGCTTGTCGGTGGCGGGCCGCATCAGCCGGTGGTCCAGAGCTATGCGAGCGAGATCGGCGTTGCCGAGTACTGCACCTTCACCGGCCGGATTCCGGACGAGGATCTCTGCCGCATCCTCTCCTCCGCCGACATCGCCATCGATCCCGACCCGAAGAACGATTGGACGGACAAGAGCACGATGAACAAGATCGTGGAATACATGTTCTTCGGCCTGCCGATCGTCTGCTACGACCTGCGCGAGGCACGTGTGTCGGCGGACGAGGCCGCGCGCTATGTCGAGGCCAACAACGAAGACGCCCTCGCCCGCGGGATCCTCGAGCTCTCGACGGACGGTGCGGCACGAGCGCGGATGCGCTCCTTCGGCATGGACCGGGTGCGCAAGGCCCTGGCCTGGGACTATTCCGTGCCGCCCCTTCTGGCCGCCTATGAGAAGGCCGGCACTATCGCGCGGGCGCGCCGCGGCCGGACGCTGCCGGCGGGTACGGGAAGGCTCGATCCGCTGCGCAAGGACTAGCTTTCGCTTGATATCGCCGCGCGGCGCCGCACCGGGCGCGGCCGCGCGAGACGGGCCTACTCGATGGCGCCGATATTGTCCTTGTCGTATACCTGGAAGGGCCCCAGCACCAAGCGCAGGCCGCGCGGTCGGTTCGGATCCTTGGCAATCTTGTACTGGCCCAGCCTTCCGGCCGTGAACTCCTGGCCCTCCTCAGCCTTGATGGCATCGGTCGCCAGCAGATAGGCCGTGTAGTAGGAGAGGTAGCCGAGGTCGACGAAGCTCCACAGGGCAAACTGCGGCGCGCAGCCCTCCATCGTATAGCCGCGCATCTCGCTCGGCACGCCGAGCCCGGTGACCTTCACCCTGTCGCAGAGCTTGTTGTCCTGCATGGCCTTGGCTGCCGCGGCGATGGCGATCGAGGTGGGGGCCACGATCAGCTTCAGGCCGGGATACTTGGCGGCGAGCGCACGCGCCTGCTGATAGCTCGGCTCCAATTCGTCGCTGCCATAGACGAGATCGACCTGCTTCAGCTTGGCATATTTCGGATCCTTCAGGGCTTCCTGGAAGGCCTTGATCCAGGCATTCGGACCAGCTAACCCCGGGGTCGTCGCCAGGATTGCGAATTCGCCGCCATCGGCGCCGAGAATGCTCAGCGCCATCTCGGCCAGCACCTTGCCGGTGGTGGTGAAATCGGCCTGTGCGATGTAGACGTCCTCGCCTTCGGCCGACTGGATGGGCGAATCCCAGCTCACCACCTTGATACCCTTGTCATGGGCAGCCTCGAGGGCCGGCACGATCTGCTCGCCGGAATTGTTCGAGATCATGATAGCGTTGGCGCCTTCACGCGTGGCCTTGGTGACGATGTCGATCTGCCCGGGAACGCTGTGTCCGGGGGCCGGCCCTTCGAATTGCAGCGGCGCCGGATTCCGCAGCTCCCTCGCCGCTTCCTCCGCCCCTTCGCGCACCTGGTCGTACATCTTGCTGAACCGGTCGCTGCCCAGCCATTTCGGCACGAGCACCATTTTCAGTGACTTGCCGAGCGTGGCCGTCGCCTGCGCAGAGGCACCGCTCGGCAGCGCCGGAATCGCAAGCGCCGCCAGCATCGCCATCGTCACCAGGAGCTTCTTCATGGCTTTCCCCCTTCTCCCGTTCGGCGCAGCCGGCGGGTCACCCAGTCCGCGGCGCCGGCTTGCGGGCGACGCCGAGTTGATAGTTCCGAATGTGCAGCGCCGGGTGCCACATCACCTTGCCGAGCCCGCTGGCGGCCTTGGCCATGGCACCGAGCCAAGCCTCCTGTCCGAGAAGCCTGAGCATAATACTCCAGGCGCCATAGATACAGGCTTGCCCCGCGCCGATCACCATCCAACGCCCCACGGCGCTCCAGCGCGGACGCGCAAGCGCGCTGGGGAGAAAGGCGGTCGTCTGCCCGGAGCGAAAGGCCCGGCGCAGGAGATAGGCCGGTGTCAGCTTATCCGCGGGGATCTCCTCCGTCGCCAGAGCCTCCGCGCACCAGACGAGCCGGCGGCCGCGCTCCCGCAGCCGCGCCAGGAAGATCGTGTCCTCGCCCCCCGAGAGACCGAATTGCGGGTCGAAGGGAACGGCCGCAGCGAGGCAGCGGTCGCGCCGCAGGAGCGAATTGCCGATGCCCGACCACTGGATCGCCTGCCCCGTCGATGTCTGGGCATCGCGTTCGTACACCCGGCGAGCATAGGCGGAGACCGGGACGCCATCGGGGAAGCGCGGCCGCACCGGACCGACGACCACATCCGCCACATGCGCCTGAATGGTCGCGAGGAAGCTCGCGAGCCAGAGGGGCGCGGCGGTCTCGTCGTCATCGAGGAAGGCCACATAGGCCCCGCGCGAGGCCGCTACTCCCGTGTTGCGCGCATGGGAAATGCCGGGCCGGGGCTCGCAGACGTAGCGCAGCGCCGTTGCGCCGGTCGAAGAGAAGTCGGCCACCGCGCTGCGGGCGGAGCCTGCGGGATCGTTGTCGATCACCACGATCTCCACATCGACGGCGATCTGCTGCTGGGCGAGCACGCTGCCGATTGCCGCCCGAAGCAACTCCGGGCGGCGAAACGTCGGAATGAGAACGCTGACCTCGACTGCGCCCACGGCGGATAGACCTTGGCACTGCAAGCAACAGAAATCCATACGCCGTACGGGGGTTCCCCGTCCGGCGCGCGGCCGTAAAAATCCTCCGTTCACAGTCCCCGGTTAAGAGGCAATTCTCGGGAGCAACCGTTGCATTAAGACGACGCGCCAGCGGCCGGATATTGCCCCTTGGCTTGGCGCAGCCCTGGCCTCA
>DATFRE010000235.1:0-8702 GCA_035263545.1 Dongiaceae bacterium | reverse complement strand
CGCCCGAGCGGCAGGCCGGGCTTTCTTGCGCTCTCCGCCGGCGGCGCTGGCGCGGGATGGCGCGCCACTAGCCAGAGGAAGCTCGTCGACATCGCCAGCATGGGCAGGAAGGCAAAGCGCCAGGAGGCGATGTCGGTCAAGAGCCCGGCGAGCCAGGGCCCCACCAGTGTGGCGAGCGCCCAGACCACCGCCAAAATACCGAAGGCCGGGCTGACCTCCACGGGATCCAGGGAATCGCTGACCAGGATGTAGCAGAGCGCCAGCACCATGCCTTCACCCAGGCCCTGGAGCGCGCGCGCCGCCAGGAAGATCTCCATGTTCGCCGCTGCGAAGCCCAGCAGATTGGCGGCGATGACGATGGACGAGGCGGTGATCAGCACGCGCCGCGTCCCGTGGCGGCCCTTGAGATAGCCGGCACACGCACTTCCCGGGATCGAGAGGGCGAGGAAGGCGGTCGTGCCCCAGGAGAGGAGATGCGGGCTGCCGAGATCGAGCACGACGCTCGGCATGATGGTCGAGACCAGGAACCAGCCGAAGGCATGAATCGCCACGCCCAGGGAAATCGTCCAGACGATTCGCGCTCGGCGGCCGAAGAGCAGCTCCCGCCAGCGCGGGACGGCCGTGTTCACTTCCGCGCGGCCCGGCTGCTCGTTCATCGCCTCTGCCTCTGCTCCGGCGCCATCCGCCTCACTATCGCCGATCAATAAAGAAAGCAAAAGCTTTCTAAATTGCGTGGCCCGTGCTAGAGGGAGTCATGCGGCAGCGCAGCGCCACCCGCCTTCTCCACGCGCTCAAATCCGCCGGACCCCAGAGCGCGGCAGCCGTGGCGCGCCGGTTCGGCATCACCAGCGCCGCCGCCCGCCAGCATCTGGCAAAGCTCAAGGCCGAAGGTCTCGTTGCCTTCGAGGTGGCGGCCGCCGGCGTCGGCCGGCCGCGGCATCTCTGGCATTTGACGGAGAAGGGTCACGGGCGTTTCCCCGATAATCATGCGGGTCTTGCCCTGGAGCTGATCCAGACCGTGGGCCGCGTCTTCGGCGCCGGGGGGCTCAAGAGCCTCATCGCCGCGCGCGAGAAGGCGAGCCTCGCCCTCTACAGAGCCCGGCTCGGCCGCGGCGATCTGAGGCAACGGGTCCGGCGCCTGGCCGCGCTGCGCAGCGAGGAAGGCTATATGGCCGAAGTCGCGCCGGCGCCGGGCGGCGGCTTCCTCCTCAAGGAGAACCACTGCCCGATCTGCGTTGCGGCGAGGGCCTGCCAGGGCCTCTGCCGCTCCGAGCTCGCGCTGTTCCGCGCGGCCCTGGGTCCGGGAGTCGAGGTCGAGCGCCTCGAGCATATCCTCGCCGGCGCCCGGCGCTGCGCCTATCGCATCCGGCCGCAGCGCCCATAGCGTCGGCCGCGCAAAACGCGGCATCTCCCGGCTCGTCATGCACGGGCTTGTCCCGAGCATCCACGTCTTGGGCGGCTGCGCGTGGGGAAATGTCGATACAACTCAGCCGAGTGCTACACGTGCTGCGGGCAAACTCGTGGATGGTCGGCCTTCGCCGACCATGACGGTGGAGAGGACGGGTGTTGCCGACAACAACCGGACAGTCCACTCAACGACAGGAGAGGCGTGAGACTACCCCGGCCGGCTGGCGGCGATGAAGGCGAGGAAGATCTCGCGCTCCGTGGTGATGTCGAGCTTGTCGTAGAGCCGCCGGCGATAGTTCTTGACAGTGCCCAGGCTGAGGCCGAGGCGCGCCGCGATGGATTTCGTCGGATGGCCTTGCAGAATCAGTTCGACGATGTCCTGCTCGCGCTTGCTGAGGGCGTCGGCGAAGCGGCCCGGCAAGGCGGGCTGACCCGGCTGGGCCGGGGCGAGCGCGATATCCTCCACCGTATCGATGGCCCCGCCGGGCGCCAGCCCGAAGGCCGGGGAGAGCGGTGCCCGATGGAGCACGAGGCCCGGGCGCAGCAGGGCATGGCCGCTGCCTGTCCGCGGCAGGCCGCCAAGCGCCGCGGTGAAGCGCCGTCCGTCGCTCTTGGCCAGCCGCTGCCAGGCGGCATTGCGGAAGACCTCGCGGCCGCGCCGGTCGAGGATGCGGATCGGCCGCCCCTCGGGCAGTGCCGCATTGGCGCCATCGGCCGGGTCGCAGGCGCCGGACATCAGGCAGCTCACATGGGCCTGATGGAGCCCAGCGATGAGCGGATAGGCCATCTCCAGCCGGGCAATGTCGGGTTTGGCGAAGTACCCCTCGAAACGGTCGAGGAAGAGGGCGAGGCTGGAGCCGCCCACCGGCGGAAGGAAGACGCTGATCTCATCGCTGATGCCCGCCTCGGTCAGCACCACGTTCACATAGCGGCTGCGGGTTGCCTTGCCATTGGTCACCCGGGTGAGCGGTACCACCCCCGGCCGCTCGGTCTCCTTCCAATAGCGGTAGTAGGGGTCGTAGCGATAGAACTCGGCCTCGTAATGGGCGACGAACTCGGGCCGGTAGCTGTTGTTGTCCAGGAAATCCGGGGCCGAATAGCGCGAATAGCGCATCATCGAGCGCAGATCGTGGGCGACCAGGCTTCCCACCGCATCCAGCAGCTTCTCGTGAAAATCCGGCAAATTGACCGCTGCCGCCGCGATGCCGCAGGCGGCGAAGATGCTCTGTTCTTCCTTGGCAGAGAAGGTGCGCCGCGCAATCATCACAAAGCTTTGTCAGGAATCGCCACATCCGGCGGAAAGCGCGTGCTAGGGTACCAACCGTGCCCTGGCCTTGCCAGGGAGGTGACTAAAGGCACCATGCGCCGCTAGACTCGTGGGGCTAGGCTGGGTCCTTAGGGCTTGGCCGCTTCCCAGGAAGCGGGCTAGGGTCGAAAGCACGGAATCCGAGGGGAACATCGGTCAGCGAAGGGATCACCGGCATCGAACCGGGATCCGGACAAAACAAGATAGGGAGTTAGCTCAATGAAACGGAACAAAATCTTGTGGGGGGCGAGCGCCATTCTCGCTGCCTGCCTGGGCGGCGGCGCGGTCGCCTCGGCCGCCGATCTCGGCGCCAAGGACGAGCCCATCAAGCTCGCCATGCTCGAATGGACGGGCCAGCACGTCTCGACCCACATTGCCGGCCAGCTCCTCGAGAAGCTGGGCTACAAGGTGGAGTATGTGACTGCCGGTAACTTCCCCGAATTCTCCGGCCTCTCCGACGGCACCCTGTCGGGCTCGGTGGAAGTGTGGATGAACAACGTCGGCGACATCTTCCCCAAGGTGCTGGCGGAGAAGAAGATCGTCGATGTCGGCCCACTGAAGCTGCAGACCAATGAGGGCTGGATCTATCCAAAATATATGGAACAGATCTGCCCCGGCCTGCCGGACTGGTCGGCGCTTACCAAGCCCGACTGCGTGAAGGCGCTGGCGACCCCCGACACCTTCCCCAATGGCCGCCTGCTCGACTATCCGGCCGATTGGGGTTCGCGCGCCACCCAGATCATCAAGGACAACAACCTGCCGCTGACGACCGTGCCAGCGGGCTCCGAAGGCGCGCTGGTGGCCGAGCTCGAAAGCGCGAACGCCGCGAAGAAGCCCCTGGTGATGATGTTCTGGGCGCCGCATTACGCGCTGGCCGAGGCGGATGTGGGCTGGGTGAAGATGCCGCCCTGCAAGGTCCAGGACAATGCCCACTGCATCCAGCCGCCGGATGTTGACAAGATCGTCTGGTCGGGCTTCGAACAGAAATGGCCGGCAGCCTATGCCTTCCTGAAGCAGTTCACCGTCGATGCGTCGGACCAGCAGAAGATGATGCTGGCGGTGGACAAGAAGGGCGAGGATCTGGACAAGGTCACCAAGGAGTGGATCGACTCGCATCAAGATGTCTGGCAGCCATGGATCAAGGCCGCCCAGTCCTGAGCCGTCGCGCAATGGTTAAGCCCGGCGCCGCAAGGCGCCGGGACGCCATTTGGGGGAGGAAGATCATGCGCGTGTCGACCACGGGTTTGAAGGACGCCGGATGAACGGCGCCGTCAATGGCGAGGGCGCCGGCGAGCGCCCGATCAAGCTTTCCTGCCGCAATGTCTGGAAGGTCTATGGACCGGATCCGGCCGGCTTCGCCCGCAATGGCGGTCTCGCCGGCACGGATCGCGCCGAGATGCGCCGCCGGCTCAAGGAGAGCGGCCATTTGGGCGCGGCTATCGACGTCAGCTTCGACATCCACGTCGGCGAGATCTTCGTCATCATGGGGCTCTCGGGCTCCGGCAAATCGACCATCGTGCGCTGCCTGTCCCGGCTGGTCGAGCCGACAGCCGGCCATGTCCTGCTCGACGGCCAGGATCTGCTCCAGGCGAGCGAGCGCCAGCTGATCGAGCTGCGCCGGCGCGCGATGGGCATGGTGTTCCAAAACTTCGGCCTGCTGCCGCATCTGACGGTGCTGGACAACGTGGCCTTCCCTTTGCGCATCCAGGGCAAGGGGCCGGCCGAGCGTCACACCCGGGCGCGCGAGATGATCCAGCTCGTGGGGCTGGAAGGCCGCGAGCATTCCTTTCCCCATCAGCTCTCCGGCGGCCAGCAGCAGCGGGTCGGCATCGCCCGATCCCTTGCCGTGGGGCCCGAGCTCTGGTTCCTGGACGAACCTTTCTCGGCCCTCGATCCCCTGATCCGCCGGCAGATGCAGGACGAGTTCCTGCGCCTGCAGAAGATGCTGAACAAGACCATCGTCTTCATCACTCATGACATCATCGAGGCCTTCCGGCTCGCCGACCGCATCGCCATCATGCGCGAGGGCGAGGTGATCCAGATCGGGCGGCCGGTCGATATCGTCCTCAACCCCGCCGACGACTATGTCGCCGAGTTCACCGAAGACGTGCCGCTGCTCCGCGTGCTGACGGTGCGCGAGTTGATGGAGGAAACGCCCGCGGCCACGGCGAGCGAGGCGGTCTCCGCCGAGACGCCGCTGGAAGCGCTGGTGCCGCGGCTGGCGGCCGGCGTGCCGGCCTTCGCGGTGACGAACGAGCAGGGCCAGCGCCTCGGCACGCTGAAGGCGGCCGCCGCGCTCGAGGTCCTCGCCCGCGACGGCGACCGCCGGCGCGAGAGATGACATGACCGCGGCCAATATCGCGCGGGCACCGGTCGAGGTCAGACGCGTCGATAATGGCTTGCTGCTCTGGCTCGCAGCACTCGCCTTCACCTTCCTCTGCCTGTGGCTGCGCCAGAGCGTGGCCTGGATCGCAGCCTATCCGCCGGGCTGGCTCCTTCCCATCGCCCAGCTGATCGACAGCTTCACCGACTGGTTCGACAGCATCTTCCAGCCCTTCTTCCGGGCCATCAGCTTCGCTCTCGACGGACCCATGCGCGGCATCCAGGCGGTCCTGCAATGGCTGCCCTGGCCGGCGGTCATGATGCTGGTGGGGGTGACGGCGCTGCGCGCCGGCGGATGGAAGCTCGCCCTCTTTGTCGTTGCCAGCCTGGCCTATCTCGTGATCGTCGACTACTGGACCCAGAGCATGAACACGCTGGCGCTGGTGATCCTGGCGGTGCCGCTCTCCGTCGTTATCGGCTTCGCCCTCGGCGTGCTGGCCGACCGTGTGCCCAGGGCCGTCCCCCTGATCGAGGCCGCGCTGGACACGATGCAGACCATGCCGGCCTTCGCCTATCTGATCCCGCTTCTCCTGCTCTTCGGCTTCGGGCCGGTGGTCGGGCTGATCGCGAGCGCGATCTATGCCATCCCGCCCATGGTGCGCAACACGCTCTTGGGGCTGCAGCAGGTCCCGCCGGCGATCAAGGAATCCGGGCAGATGAGCGGCTGCACCCGGCGTCAGCGCTTCTGGCATGTCGAGGTGCCCACCGCCATGCCCCAGATCCTGGTGGGCGTGAACCAGACGACCATGGCGGTGCTGAGCGTCGTCATCATCGCCGCCATCATCGGCGGCTTCTCCGATATCGGCTGGGAAGTGCTCTCCTCCATGCGCAAGGCGCAGTTCGGCCAGAGCATGCTCTCGGGCGCGGTGATCGCCCTCATGGCCATGGTGATCGACCGCATCACCATCGGCTTCGCCCGCAACAAGGCGGCCCATCGCGGTGCCCCGCGCTGGCTCGGCGGCCGGTCCTTCGCCCTCTGCCTCCTGGCCGGCGTGGTCCTCGCCGTGGTCCTGCATTTCGCCTTCGGCGCCGGCGCGCTGCTGCCGGATTCGAGCCTGATCGATGTCGAGGGGCTCGACCGCGCCGTGCTCGCCCTCGTCGCCCGCTATGCCGATCCCGTCGAGGCCTTCAAGAATGCGATCCTCTATTATTTCATGCTGCCGCTGCGCATCGGCATGGTGGGTGCGGTCACGCCCTATTCCTGGGGCTTCGACCTGACGCCGGCGATCACTGCCGGCTATGCTCTCGTCATCCTAGCGCTGGCGGCCTTTCTCGCGCTGCGCTTCTCCTGGCGTCCCGCGTTCGCGCTGATCTTCGCCGGGCTCTTCTACTACTACGGCTTTGCCGCCTTTCCCTGGCCTGCCTTCATGCTGGTGACCGTGCTGCTCGCCTGGCGCATGGCGGGTTGGAGGATCGCCCTCTTCGCCTTCCTCGGCATGCTGTTCATCCTGGTCAACGGGCTCTGGGTCCCGTTCATGCAGTCGACCTACCTCGTCGGCCTCGCGGTGCTCCTCTGCCTCATCATCGGCGGCGCGCTCGGCCTCTGGGCGGCTTATAGCGACCGGGTCTCGGCCATCCTGCGGCCGATCAACGACACGTTGCAGACCATGCCGCAGTTCGTGTTCCTGATCCCCTGCCTGATGTTCTTCAAGGTCGGCGAGTTCACTGCGCTCATCGCCATCATGCTCTATGCCATCGTGCCGCCGATCCGCTATGTCGAGCACGGCGTCCGCAATGTGCGCCCCGATGTGGTGGAGGCCGCGCGCCAGATCGGCTGCACGCCGAGCCAGCTTCTCGGGCAGGTGAAGCTGCCCATGGCGCTGCCCGTGGTCATGCTGGGGCTGAACCAGACCATCATGGCCGCGCTTTCCATGCTGGCGATCGCCGCCATGGTCGGCACCCGCGAGCTTGGCCAGCAGGTCTATATCGCGCTGGGCAAGGCCGATGCCGGGCTCGGCTTCGTCGCGGGGCTTTCCATCGCGCTGCTGGCCATGATCTCCGACCGCATCATCCGCGGCTGGTGCAGCCGCCGGCAGGCACCGACGCCGCGCTGAGGACCATGGCAGCGCATCTGCATCCGGGCCCCGACACCGCGCCGGGCGAGGCGGCCATCGCCGCCGCGATGATGCTGAAGCCGGTCTATGAGCGATTCTCGGCCCTCCTCGGCCAGGCCGCCGGGCTCCTCCTCCTCACCGCCGCCGGCGCCGATCCGCAAGCCGAGCGGCTGCATCTCATCTCCCTGCGGGCGCAATATGCCGAGCTCGAGGAATCGCTCAGAACCATCGCGCCCCAGCCGCTCCTGCCCGCAAGCGCGGAAGCGCTGCGGCGCGCCCTGCCCATCCTCGGCGAGATCCTCGAAGCGCTGCGCAATCGCCAGCCGGCCTCAGAGGGTCCACTCCCGGCGCTGCTCGGCCGCCTTCTGGAGGTCCGGCGCCTTCTGCTGGCGGGCAGCGCGCCGCGGCTCGGGATCGGCCTCGTCGATCTCACCGGCGCCTGCTGCGCCGGGCCTCACTAGGCCATCCCATGGCCGGCTATTCCCTCTGGGTGCTGGAATATGCGTCGCAGACCCGGGTCGGCTCCGGCGATATCCTCTATGGCCGCCATGACGGTCCGCCGCGGCGCATGCCCTATTGCTATGTGGTGCTGCGCTCGAAGAGCCATGTCGCCATGGTCGATGTCGGCTACAACCACGTCGATCACGGCCGCGCGCTGGCAGTCTCCTATGGCGTCGAGCACTGGCACGACCCGCGGCGGGTGCTCGCCCTCTGCGGGCTCAGGCCGGAGGATGTGGGCACGGTCTTCGTGACCCATGCGCATTTCGATCATTTCGGCAATGTCGACGCCTTCCCCAACGCACATTTCTACATCGCCCGGCAGGAGATCGAGCGGTCGGTCTGGGCGCTCTCCCAGCCGGAGCGGCTGCGATTCCTGGCCGTGGCCATCGATCCGGGCGATCTGACGCGGGCTGCGGGGCTCGCAGCTGCCGGACGGCTCACCCTCGTCGACAGGGATCTGGAGGATGTCCTGCCGGGGATCGATCTCCATTTGGCGCCGGACACCCACAGCTTTGCCTCGATGTGGGTCCGGCTGCGCAATGACGGACGCCGGGAATCGGAGGATTGCTGGGTGCTCGCCGGCGATCTGATCTATTCCTACGACAATATCGGCGGGCTCGCGACGGGCATCGAGGCGGGCTCGCCCTATCATCCCATCGGCTTCGCCGTCGGCAGCCAGGAGAACCTGTTGCGCGCGAGCGAGGCCATGCTGACCGCCGTCGCCCATGAGCGCCGCCGCGTCGTGCCGGTGCATGAGGAGGCACTCGCCCGGGTCTTCCCCACGCGCCAAGTCGCGCCGGGGCTTGCCATCAGCGAGCTCTGCCTCGCCGATGGCGCCGATTCCATGCTGGGTTGAGCACCCGGCTTCCTCACAGCGGCTGCAGATGCAGCCAGTCGCCGATACCCGAGAATACGAGGTGGGCGGCGTAAGCGGCGATGATCATGCCCATGATCCGCTTGATGACATTGGCCCCGCCGATGCCGATGACGCGGGTGATTGGACCGGCCGCCAGCATCAGACCGAAGGCGATCGCGAGCACGCCGGCGACAGC
>DATFRE010000234.1:0-3873 GCA_035263545.1 Dongiaceae bacterium | reverse complement strand
GAAGAACTGGCCGGACCCGTCGAGGATGAACTCGATGGTACCCGCACCCACATAGCCAATGGCCGCCGCCGCCGCGACCGCCGCCTCGCCCATCCGCCGCGCGAGCTCGGTGGATAGCCCGGGTGCCCGCGCCTCCTCGATCACCTTCTGATGCCGGCGCTGGATCGAGCAATCCCGCTCGAAGAGGTGCAGCACATGGCCGTGGGTGTCGGCAAAAACCTGGAGCTCCACATGGCGCGGCCCCAGGAGATATTTCTCCACCAGCATCCGATCGTCGCCGAAGGCGGAGGCCGCCTCGCGCCGGGCGGAGGCCAGAGCCGCGGCGAGCCCGTCGGGTTCGTCCACACGGCGCATGCCCTTGCCGCCGCCACCCGCGGAGGCCTTCAGCAACACCGGATAGCCAATGCGCTTCGCCTCCGCGGCAAGCGTCGCGTCGGATTGATCGGTGCCGTGATAGCCCGGAACCACAGGGACCTTGGCCTTCTCCATGAGGGCCTTGGCCTCGCTCTTCGAGCCCATAACCCGGATCGCGGCGGGCGGCGGGCCGATGAAGACGAGGCCGGCCGCAGCGCAGGCCTCGGCGAAACCGGAATTCTCCGAGAGGAAGCCATAGCCTGGATGAACGGCCTCGGCGCCCGTCGCCTTTGCCGCAGCGATGATCTTCTCGCCCGCGAGATAGCTCTCCCGTGCCGGCGGCGGACCGATGGCGACCGCCTCATCGGCAAGCTCCGCATGCCAGGCATGAGCATCGGCCTCGGAATAGACCGCGACCGTCGCGATGCCGAGGCGCCGCGCCGTGCGGATGACGCGGCAGGCGATCTCGCCCCGGTTGGCGATGAGGATCTTGGCGAACATCAGCTGGGCTTGTCCGCCTTGGGCCAGACGGGCTTGCGCTTCTCGAGAAAGGCCGCAACCCCTTCGCGGCCTTCGGCGCCGGCGCGCTGTCGGGCGATGCGCCGCGCGGTCTCGGCCCGCAGCGCGGCATCGATCGGCCGCCCGGTCACATCGGCGATGAGGCGCTTGGCCTCAGCCATCGCCGCAGGTCCGTTCTGGCCGAGAAGGTCGGCGAGGCGGGCGCCTTCCGCGGCCAGCTCGGCGACAGGCACCACCGCGCTCACCAGGCCGAGCGCCATGGCCTGGTGCGCATCGAAGCGCTCCGCCGTCAGGAAATAGCGGCGCGCGGCCTTGGGTCCGATGGCTGCGATGACATAGGGGCTGATCGCCGCCGGGATGAGACCGAGGCGGACCTCCGATAAGGCGAACTTGGCATCATCCGCCGCAAGGGCGATGTCGCAGGCCGCCACCAGGCCGACTCCGCCGCCCATGGCCGCGCCTTGCACCAGGGCGATGGTCGGCTTGGGCAGGGATTCGAGGCGATGCAGCATCTTCGCCATCGCCTGCGCATCGGCCTCGTTCTCGGCCTGCGTATAGCCGGCCATGCGCTTCATCCAGGCGAGATCGGCGCCGGCGGAGAAGCTCTTGCCTCTGCCGGCCAGCAGGACGACGCGGACAGATTCATCAGCCGCGAACTCGGCCAGCGCGGTGCTGAGCTCCGCGATCAGCGCATCGTCGAAGGCATTGTGGCGCTCCGGCCGGTTCAGCCAGAGGGTCGCCGCAGCGCCGCTGCGTTCGATCTCGACCCCGCTCACATCCGGAACACGCCGAAGCGCGTCTCCTCGATGGGCGCATTGAGGGCGGCCGAAAGACCGAGCCCCAGCACCCGTCGGCTATCGGCCGGCGCGATGATGCCGTCGTCCCAGAGCCGGGCGCTGGCGTAGTAGGGATGGCCCTGGCGCTCATACTGTTCGCGGATCGGCGTCTTGAAGGCTTCCTCCTCCTCGCGGCTCCAGGGCGTCTTCATATTGTCCTTTTTCACCTGAGCCAGCACCGAAGCCGCCTGCTCGCCTCCCATGACCGAGATCCGGGCATTGGGCCACATCCAGAGGAAGCGTGGCCCATAAGCGCGCCCGCACATGCCGTAATTCCCCGCCCCGAAGCTCCCCCCGATGATGAGCGTCAGCTTTGGCACACGCGCCGTCGCCACTGCCGTCACCATCTTGGCCCCGTCCTTGGCGATGCCGCCCGCTTCGTATTTGCGCCCGACCATGAAGCCGGTGATGTTCTGCAGGAAGATGAGCGGGATCCCACGCTGGGCGCAGAGCTCGATGAAATGCGCCCCTTTGAGGGCGGATTCCGAGAACAGGATTCCGTTATTGGCGATGATGCCGACGGGATAGCCATAGAGCCGCGCGAAGCCGCAGATCAGCGTCGTGCCGTAGAGCTGCTTGAACTCGTCGAAGGCGCTGCCATCGACGAGACGGGCGATGACCTCGCGCACGTCATAGGGCTTCTTCGCATCCGCCGGGACGACGCCGTCGAGCTCGCCCACGTCGAAGCGCGGCTCCGCCGGCTTGCGGATATGGAGGTCGATCTGCTTCGGCCGGTTCAGATGGGCGACCGCCCGGCGGCAAAGGACAAGCGCATGAGCATCGTTCAGCGCATAGTGGTCGGCGACGCCTGAGCGTCGGGCATGGACCTCGGCACCACCCAGATCCTCCGCGCTTACCTCCTCCCCCGTCGCCGCCTTCACCAGCGGCGGCCCACCGAGAAAGATGGTGCCCTGGTTGCGCACGATGATCGCCTCGTCCGACATGGCCGGCACATAGGCCCCGCCCGCGGTGCAGGAGCCCATCACCGCGGCGATCTGGGGAATGCCGGCGGCCGACATGTTCGCCTGATTGAAGAAGATCCGGCCGAAATGCTCGCGGTCGGGGAAGACCTCGTCCTGGCGCGGCAGATTGGCGCCGCCGGAATCGACCAGATAGATGCAGGGTAGCCGGTTCTGCAGCGCGATCTCCTGGGCGCGCAGGTGCTTCTTCACCGTCAGCGGGTAGTAGGTGCCGCCCTTTACCGTCGCGTCGTTCACCACGACGACGCATTCGCGGCCCTCGACCCGGCCGACGCCCGTGATGATCCCGGCCGCGGGGACTTCCTCGTCATAGACTCCGTGCGCGGCAAGCTGGGAGAGCTCGAGGAAGGGCGTGCCGGGGTCCAGCAGCAGCTCGATGCGCTGGCGCGGCGAGAGCTTGCCGCGGGAGAGATGGCGCGCCATCGCCTTCTCCCCGCCGCCCTTCTCGACGATGGCGATCTGCCGGCGCAGATCCTCGACGACAGCCTGCATCGCCTCCGCATTGGCGCGGAAGCCCGGCGAGCGCGGATTGATGTCCGATGTCAGCTGGGGCATGGGCCGATATGCATTCCCGCGGTCTTCGCTGCGTTCGGGAGAGCCAGCATAGCGCTACCACCCACCCGTCGCGAGCCAGCGCTCGACATGCTCCAGCCGGTCATGCCCCCAGAAGGGCTCGCCGTCGATGATGAAGAAGGGCGAGCCGAAGACGCCGCGGGCCAGCGCCTCGTCGGTCGCCTCGCGCAGCTTCGCCTTGGTCTCGGGTTTCTCCACGCCTTGCTCGACCCCGTCGATGCCAAGCTTGCGGGCGATCTCGGCGATGGTCGCGACCGGCGTGACGTCCCGGCCCTCGCCAAAGGCCGCGTGATAGATCGCCTTGGCGAGCGCCCGGGCCTGCGCCGCATCCTCCATCCAGTAGCAGGCGCGGCTCGCGGCAAGCCCGAAAAAGGGAAAGGTCTCGGGCAGCTTGAACGGCACGCCCAACAGCCGCGCCGAGCGGGCGAAATCCCGTTTCGCGTATTCCCCGCGCAGCGGCTGCTCGGTGAGCGCGCGCTGCCCCGTCACCTTGAAGGCCGCCCCCAACACGAAGGGTCGCCAGGTGACGTCGCGCCCGTGGCGCGCCGCGATCGCATCGATCCTGGTCGAGGCGAGATAGCCATAGGGCGAGGAGAAATCGAAATAGAAGT
>DATFRE010000233.1:0-3840 GCA_035263545.1 Dongiaceae bacterium | reverse complement strand
CCGACATCATCGCCGTGCTGAAGGAGGCCGATGAGCGCAAGATCAGCACCTTCGGCAATGCCTGGCATTCGGATTTCAGTTTCCTGGAGGAGCCGCCCCTGGGCTCGATCCTCTATGCGCGCGAGGTGCCGAGCCATGGCGGCGACACGCTCTTCGCCAATATGTACGAAGCCTATGAGGCGCTCTCCGAGGGCATGAAGCGGATGCTGCTCGGCCTCAAGGCCATGCATAGCGGCAAGCCCTATGGTCAGGGTGGCCTGCCCAAGGATCTGAAGACGAGCCGCTCCATCGGGATCGAGCGCAACAATCCCGAGGCCGACCGGGAGACCGCCCATCCAGTCGTCCGCCTGCATCCCGAAAGCGGCCGCAAGGCGCTGTTCGTCAACGCCATCTATACGACCCGCTTCGAGGATATGAGCGAGGCCGAAAGCCGGCCTTTGCTCGATTTCCTCTTCGAGCATGTCCAGCGGCCGGAGTTTGCCTGCCGGTTCCGCTGGGCCGAGGGCTCGCTCGCCGTCTGGGACAACCGCTGCACCCTCCATTATGCCGTGAACGACTATGACGGCAGCCGGCGCCTGATGCACCGGACCACCGTTGCCGGCGAGAGACCGATGGCCGCCTAGCGGCCCCCAAAACGCCCCTAACCCTTTGAAATGGCGCCTCCGATCGGCTCGCTGGTCGCCCGTAAAATACACTTGCATATTATAACGAACGTTATTATATGGTGGGCTAGAAACTCACCGGAATGGTTCCCATGGCCGACCCGAAACCCGAACAGAGCATCGGTTTCCTCATCTCCGACGTGTCGCGGCTTCTGCGGCGCAATTTCGACAAGCGTGCCCAGAAGATCGGGCTCTCCCGCGCCCAGTGGCAGGTGCTCGCCTGGCTGAAGCGCCATGAGGGGATCTCCCAGACCCAGCTCGCCGACCTTCTCGAAATGTCGCCCATGACCTTGGTGCGGCTCATCGACCGCCTGGAGATGAACGGCCTGGTGGAGCGCCGGGCTCACCCCACGGACCGGCGCGTCTATCAGCTCTTTCTCGCCGGCCATGCCCATCCGAGCCTCGACCGGCTCTGGGCCATGGGTGCAGAGACCCGCGCCGAGGCGATGAGCGGCCTCTCCGCCCAGACCGAGGCGCTCCTGATCGACGCCATGACCAAGATCCGCAAGAACCTCATCGAGGCCGACGCGAGAGCGGCGGCCGGTTTCGCGGCCGCGGAAGAAGAGAAAGAGGCGGCCGCCCAAAGCGCCTGACATGTCCGAAGCAAAATCCGCCGCTGTGAAGTATCAGCCCGTGACGCTCGACGCCCACAAATCCGAGGCGCCGAGACCCGAGGCCTATAAGCTCGAGGGATTCAAGCCCGACGCCCACAAGCCGGAGGCGGCGAAGCCCGAGACGGCGAAGCCGCGCCGGCTGAAGCGGGCGCTCATCCGATTCCTGCTGCTGATCATCGTGCCCTTGGGCGCGATCGCAGGCGGCGCCTGGTTCTACCTCCAGGGCGGGCGCTATGCCGGCACAGACGATGCCTATACCAAGGCCGATATGGTGCAGATCAGCGCCGATGTCTCCGCCCGCGTCGTCGCCATCGAGGTCAAGGACAACCAGCCCGTGAAGGCGGGCCAGGTGCTGTTCCGTCTCGACGACGAGACATTCCGCATCGCGCTGGAGAAGGCCGAGGCGAAACTCGTCCACACCCGAAACGATCTCCAGGCGCTGCAGGCCAGCTATCATCAGAAGGAGACCGACCTGAAGAGCGCGCAGGCGGATCTCACTTATTGGTCGACCGAGCTCGGGCGCCAGCAGAAGCTGGCCGCCGAAGGCTTCGCCACCAAGTCGACGGCGGACCAGACCCGGCGTTCCGCCGACATGGCCCGCGCGCAAGTGGCCGGCGACCAGCGCGCGCTCGATTCCCTCGCCGCCCAGCTCGATGGCGATCCGGATCTGCCGATCGACGAGCATGCCGCCTATAAGGAGGCGGTCGCCGAGCGCGACCAGGCGGCCCTCGACATGCGCCACACGGTGGTGGTCGCGCCGGCCGATGGCATCGTCGGCCAGGTGCCCAATCTCCAGGTCGGCAACTACCTGACGGCAGGTACCGCCGCCTTCAATCTGGTACGCAGCGACCAGATCTGGGTCGAGGCCAATATGAAGGAGACCGACCTGACCTATGTCAGGCCCGGCCAGAAGGCCATCGTCACCATCGACACCTATCCGGACCGCCAGTGGGAGGGCACGGTCGGGAGCCTCTCCGCCACCAGCGGCAGCGAGATGTCGGTCCTGCCGCCGCAGAACGCCAGCGGCAACTGGGTGAAGATCGTGCAGCGCATCCCCGTGCGCGTCGAGCTCGATCTGGGCAAGAAGCACCCGCCCATCAGCGCCGGGATGAGCGCGGTGGTCGAGATCGACACCGGCCACCGGCGCAGCCTGCCCCTGATCGGTCCCGCCGTCGCCGAGAGCGGCAGCGAGGACCAATAGGCTCTCCGGCAGTCCGGAGGATCGCCCCATGATCGCCAAGCGCGCCGCCGATGCGCCGCATCACACCGGCCTGATCACCTTCGGGACCATGCTGGCGACCATCATGCAGGCGCTGGACACCACCATCGCCAATGTCGCCCTGCCGCATATGCAGGGTACCTTCTCTGCGACCCAGGATCAGATCACCTGGGTCCTCACCTCCTATATCGTCGCCGCCGCCATCATGACGCCGCCCACGGGCTGGCTCGCCGCCCGCTTCGGCCGCAAGCGGCTCTACCTCGTCTCCGTCGCGGGCTTCACCGTGGCCTCGGTGCTCTGCGCCATCGCCATGACCATCGACCAGGCGGTGATCTTCCGCCTGCTGCAAGGCGCCTTCGGCGCGGCGCTGGTGCCGCTCTCACAGGCGACGCTGCTCGACAACTATCCCCGGGAGAAGCATGGCTCGGCCATGGCCATCTGGGGGCTCGGCATCATGGTGGGGCCGATCCTCGGGCCGATGCTGGGCGGCTGGCTCACGGACAATTACAGCTGGCGCTGGGTCTTCTACATCAACGTGCCGGTCGGGGTCTTGGCCTTCTTCGTCATCTCGACCTTCGTCACCGAGACGCCGAAAAACAGCAAGCTTAGATTCGATACCTTCGGCTTTCTGACGTTGAGCCTCGCCATCGGCGCGCTCCAGATGTTTCTCGACCGCGGCGAGACCAAGGATTGGTTCGGCTCGACGGAGATCGTCATCGAGGCGGCGATCGCGGGACTCTGCTTCTATCTCTTCCTCGTCCACACCTTCACGACCGACAAGCCTTTCATCAGCCCCGCCCTCTTCCGCGACCGCGGCTTTTCGGCCAGCCTTGTCCTCATCTTCATCGTCGGCATCATGCTCTATGCCACCATGGCGCTGATGCCGCCCTTCCTGCAGAACCTGCTCGATTATCCGGTCGTCACGACGGGACTGCTTCTGGCGCCGCGCGGCGTCGGCACGATGATCGCCATGCTACTGGTTGGACGCGCCATGCGCTGGGCTGATCCGCGCCTGGTGCTGGGGGTGGGGCTCGCGCTCTCCGCCTACTCGCTCTACTGGATGGAGGGGTTCTCGCTCTACGTCTCGAGCTCTGACATCGTCTTGAGCGGCGTGCTGCAAGGCATCGGGCTCGGCTTCACCTGGGTCCCGCTCTCCACGGTCGCCTTCGCCACGCTGGCGCCAGCCCTGCGCACCGAGGCGGCCGGGCTTTTCAGCCTGCTGCGCAACGTCGGCTCGAGCGCCGGGATCTCCATGGTGATCGTCCTTCTCTCGCAGAACACCCAGATCAACCACGCCAGTCTCGTCGCCCACGTGACACCCTATAACCACCTGCTCCAGGTGCCG
>DATFRE010000232.1:0-14018 GCA_035263545.1 Dongiaceae bacterium | reverse complement strand
GCTCTGGCTGCCGGTGGCGATGGGCGCGGGCGTGGCCTTCTATTTCGCCCTGCCGGCGGAGCCGCCGCTGGCCGTCGGCCCCGCGCTGCTGCTGGCCGCTGCCGTCGTCCTGCTCCTGCTGCGGCGCCGGCCGGTCCCGCGGGTCGTGACCCTCGGGCTCCTCATGGCGATCCTGGGCTTCAGCGCCGCCGAGCTGCGCACTGCGGCTGTCGAGGCGCCCATGCTGTCCGGGAAGCTGACCGGCGTGGAGGCGCGTGGCCGCGTCCGCGAGGTGGAATACCTGCCCACGGGCCGGCGCATCCGCCTCGACCAGATCACCCTCGAAGGCGTGGACCCGCCGCCGGCACAAGTCCGCGTCAAGCTCGGCCTCGACTATCCGATCCTCGTTCCCGGCGACCGCGTCCGCCTGAAGGCCACCCTCTCGCCGCCCTCGCGGCCGGTGGCGCCGGGCTCCTATGATTTCCGCCGCGACCTGTTCTTCGACCGGATCGGCGCGGTGGGCTTCGGCTATGGCCGCATCGGCGTAACGCCTGCCACCGAGGGCGAGGGTGCGGTGATGCGCGCCGTCTGGATCGGTTTCGCCGAGCTGAGAGCGCTGATCGAAGGGCGGATCCTCGCTGCCATGCCGGATCGCGATATCGCCGGCGTCACCGTCGCCTTCGTCACCGGAAGCCAGTCCGCCGTGCCCGAGGACGTTCTCTCGGCCATGCGGGATTCGGGTCTCGCCCATCTTCTCTCCGTCTCGGGCCTGCATGTGGGCTTGGTGGCCGGCATCCTGTTCTTTCTCTGCCGGGCGGTGCTCGCGCTGGTGCCGGCAGTGGCGCTGCGCTGGCCGATCAAGAAATGGGCCGCCGGCCTCGCTCTGATGGGCGCGATCTTCTACACGCTTCTCTCCGGCGCCAGCGTGCCGGTCGTGCGCGCCTGCCTGATGGCCGGCATCGCCCTCATCGCCGTCATCTGCGATCGCCAGCCGATCTCCATGCGTCTCGTCGCCTGGGCGGCGGTCGCCGTCCTGCTGCTCTGGCCCGAAAGCCTGATCGGTCCCAGCTTCCAGCTCTCCTTCGCCGCCATCATCGCGCTGACCGCCATGTGGGAGGAGATTGCGCCGGGCCGGCGCCGGGAGAGCTCGGCCTGGCGGCGCGGCCTCACCGGCACGAGGAACATGGTGCTGACGAGCCTCGTCGCTACGCTGGCGACCGCGGCCTTCGGCATCTATCACTTCAACCGGTTCACCGCCTATGGGGTCGTCGCCAATATGCTGGCGGTCCCCATCACCGGCTTCTGGGTGATGCCCTTCCTCATCCTCGCTTTGCTGCTGATGCCCTTCGGGCTGGAGAGTCTCGCGCTGGTGCCGGCGGGCTGGGGCATCGGCGCCATTCTGTGGACGGCGAAGACCGTCGCCGCCTGGCCCGGCGCGGTCTCGGTGGTGCGGGCGATGCCGCCGCTGGGTATCGCGCTCGTCAGCCTGGGGGGCCTCTGGCTCTGCCTGTGGCGCCGCCCTTGGCGCTTCGCCGGGCTTGCCGCCATCGCAGCTGGCCTTGCCACTGTTCTTTTCGTCCGTCCGCCGGATCTGCTCATTGCCGAGGATGGCAGGCTCATAGCCGCCGCCGAGGCGGACGGCACGCTCAGGCTTTCATCCGGCCGCGCCGACCGTTTCGCGGGGCAGACCTGGCTGCACCGCGCCGGCCAGGAAAAGCCGCTCGCCTGGGCGGCGCCGGGGGACGACCCGTCGACACTCGACTGCTAGGCCGATGACTGCCGCTATCGCCGGGAGGGTCATGAGGTCGCGATCGTGAGCACGCCGGCGGGCTTCGCCGATGCCTGTGTCGAATCCGATCTCGTGATCTCGCTGGCGCCTGGGGCAGGGGACTGCAAGGTGCGGGTGATCGACAAGGCGATGCTCGCGCGCGAGGGCGCCTATGCGATCTGGCTGGAGCCAGGAGGAATCCGGTTGCTCTCAGTCCGGGAGGGGCAGGGTGAGAGGCCCTGGGTCCCGGCGCGCGAAACGCCCAGTTCGGATACGGATCAGTAGCGGCGCAGCAGCCCCGCGAGCCGTCCCTGCAGCTTCACCCGGTCAGGGCCGAAGATGCGGGTCTCATAGGCCGGGTTTGCGGGCTCGAGGGCGATCGAATCGCCCTTGCGCCGCAGACGTTTCAGGGTGACTTCCGCATTGTCGATCAGGGCGACGACGATGGTGCCGTTCTCCGCCACGTCGCAGCGCTCGACCACCACCGTGTCGCCGTCGAGGATTCCGGCATTAATCATCGAATCCCCGTCGACCTCGAGCGCGTAGTGCTCGCCGCGGCCCAGCAGGCTCGCCGGCACATCGATGGTCTGGCTGTTGTCGCGCAGCGCCTCGATGGGTGTGCCCGCCGCGATCTTGCCGTAGAGGGGAAGCTGGATGGTCTCGGCCGGCTCGGCGACTGCCGCTCCCTGCAGGGTGCCGCCGAAATCGCCGCGGATCACCGTCGGCGCGAAGGCGGGACGAGGCGATGCGGCTTCCTTGGCTGCCGCCAGAGGCGCCATGTTCTCCGGCAGCCGCGCGACCTCGAGGGCGCGTGCCCGATGCGCAAGCCGCCGGATGAAACCGCGCTCCTCGAGACCGGTGATCAGGCGATGCACGCCCGATTTCGATTTGAGACCCAGGGATTCCTTCATCTCGTCGAAGGACGGACAGATCCCGGTCTCACCCAGGCGCTTGTTGATGAAGAGCAGCAGCTCGTGTTGCTTCTTGGTCAGCATCGGCTCGGTCTCCTTTTTCCACCCGGTGGCGGGAGCCATACCAGGAATGGAACAAAACCCAAACTCGAACACATGTTCTAGTTTGGTTCCGACCGCGCGTCAAGCGACTGCTAATCTTTGCGAACGTCGTGGTGGCCGAGGTAGGGGCGGGCCCAGCCCAGTCCGCCCACCGTATCGCCCGCCGGCTTGTACTCGCAGCCGACCCAGCCGGGATAGCCGAGCTTATCCATAAGATCAAAGAGATAAGAATAGTTTATCTCACCGACATCAGGTTCGTTGCGGCCCGGATTGCCGGCGATCTGGATATGCCCGATCAGGGGCAGATGGGCTTCGATCCGGCGCGCCAAATCGCCGCGCATGATCTGGCAGTGATAAAGGTCGAGCTGCAGGAAGAGATTCGGGTGATGGATTCGCTCGATGATTCGCCGGGCCTGCTCGGGCAGGGTCAGGAAGTAGCCGGGCATGTCGATCACATTGATAGGCTCGATCAGGAGCGCGATGCCGCGGCCGGAAAGCAGTGCCGCGGCCCCGGCGAGGTTCTTGACGAAGACCTCCTCCTGGGCAGTGGGGCCAACGCCCGCCATGGCATGGAGTCGGCGGCAGCCGGCGGCTTCGGCATAGAGGATGGCCCGTTCGAGGGCGGCCTGGAAATCGGCCTCGCGCCCGGAGAGGGCTCCTAGGCCACGCTCGCCCGCATCCCAATCGCCCGGCGGCAGATTCATGAGCACGACCTCGACTCCCGCCGCCTTCGCGGCGGCGGCCACCTGATCGGCCGGATGCTCATAGGCGAAGGCGAACTCCACGGCGCTGAAGCCGGCGGCCCTGGCCGCGGCGAAGCGGTCGAGGAAGGGAAGCTCGGGGAAGAGGAAGGAGAGATTGGCGCTGAGCTTTGGCATGTGAGACCGCGCAAAAGAAAAGGGCGGGGACCGGCCGGGCCGATCCCCGCCCGCTAGCTTAGGCGATCTACTTCGCTGCGGCGACGGCGCGACGCGCCATGACGCCCACGAGATGGGCGCGGTAGGCCGCGCTGCCATGCATGTCGCTGTTGAGCCCTTTGGAATCCGTGCTCACATTGGCCAGAGCATCGGCGGAGAAATTGCCGGCGAGGGCTTTCTCCATGTCCTTCTGGCGGAACACGACGGGCCCGGCGCCGGTCACGGCCACACGGACGCCGCCTCCGGTTTTCGCCACCATCACCCCGACCATGGCATAGCGCGAAGCCGGGTTGGGGAATTTGGCATAGCCGGCCTTCTCCGGCTTCGGGAAGCTGACGGCGGTCACGATCTCGCCCTCATCCAGCGCCGTCTCGAACATGCCTTTGAAGAAATCCTCGGCCTTGATCTTGCGCTTGTTGGTCTGGACAGTCGCATCGAGCCCGACAAGAGCCGCCGGGTAGTCCGCCGCCGGGTCGTTGTTGGAGATCGATCCGCCGATGGTTCCCCGGTTGCGAACCTGGGGATCGCCGATCCCTTCCGCCAGTGCCGCCAGCGCCGGGATCGCCTTCTTCACCTCGGCGGAATGGGCGACCTCGGCATGGGTCGTCATCGCGCCGATCGTGACCCCCGATCCGTCGACCTTGATGCCCTTGAGCTCGGCGATGGCGCCAAGATCGATCAGGTCCGAGGGGTTGGCCAGGCGCTGCTTCAGGGTCGGCAGGAGCGTCATCCCGCCGGCGAGCAGCTTGCTGTCCGGCGATCCCGCGAGCGCCTTGGCGGCGTCGGCGAGGCTGCCGGGACGGTGATAGCTGAAATCATACATCTCTGATCCCTCCCTTACTCGGCGGCCTTGGCCGGCTTGGCGGCCTGGATCGCCTGCCACACTTTGTGGGGCGTGGCCGGCATGGTGATGTCGGTGACCCCGAGCGGCGCCAGGGCGTCGAGCACGGCATTGATGACCGCCGGGGTCGAACCGATGGCGCCGACCTCGCCCACGCCTTTCGAACCCAGCGGGTTGTGGGTGCACATGGTGTTGTGGGTGGCGACGGTGAAGGAGCAGAGGTCGTCCGCCCGGGGCACGCAGTAGTCCATATAGGAGCCGGAGAGAAGCTGGCCGGTGCCGCTGTCATAGACGGCGCCCTCCAGCAGGGCCTGGCCGATGCCTTGCGCCAGCCCGCCATGGACCTGGCCTTCGACGATCATCGGATTGATCACCCGGCCGATATCGTCCACCGCGGTGAAGTTGACCACCTGGGTGACCCCGGTTTCCGGATCGACCTCCACCTCGCAGATGTGGCAGCCGCCCGGATAGGTGAAGTTGAGCGGATCGTAGAAGGCCGTCTCCTCCAGCCCCGGTTCGAGCTCGGTGATCGGATAGTTGTGCGGCACATAGGCAGTCAGTGCCACTTGGCCGAAGGGGACGCTCTTGTCCGTGCCGGCGACGGTGAAGACGCCGTTCTTGAACTCGACATCGGCGACGTTCGCCTCCATCAGATGAGCGGCGATGCGCTTTGCCTTGGTGGTGACCTTGTCGAGGGCCTTCACCAGGGCCGAGCCGCCGACGGCAAGCGAGCGCGAGCCATAGGTTCCCATGCCGAAGGGGATCTTGTTGGTGTCGCCATGGACCACTTCGATGCTCTCGATCGGCATCCCGAGGGTCGAGGAGATGATCTGGGCGAAGGTCGTCTCATGGCCTTGCCCATGGCTGTGAGTGCCCGTGAACATCGTGACCGAGCCCGTGGGATGGACGCGCACGCTCGCCGTCTCGTAGAGGCCGGCCCGAGCGCCGAGCGAGCCCACCACCGCCGAGGGGGCGATGCCGCAGGCCTCGAGATAAGTCGAGAAGCCGAGGCCCCTCAGCTTGCCGCGGCCCTTCGCCTCGGCGCGCCGCTTCTCGAAGCCGGCCACATCGGCCTTCTTCTCGGCGATCTCGAGCGTGCTGTGGTAGTCGCCGCTGTCGTATTGCAGGGCGACGGGGGTCTGATAGGGGAAGGCGTCGCGCGGGATGAAGTTCTTCCGCCGGATCTCGACGCGGTCCATCTTCATCTCGCGGGCAGCCTTGTCCACGAGCCGCTCGAGGAGATATGTCGCCTCCGGCCGTCCGGCGCCGCGATAAGCGTCGACGGCGACCGTGTTGGTGAAGACGGCCTTCACCTCGACATAGATCGCGGGGGTCGCATAGACCCCCGCCAGCAGCGTGCCGTAGAGATAGGTCGGCACGCAGGTGGCGAAGGTGGAGAGATAGGCGCCCATATTGGCGATCGTGCTGACCCGCAGCCCCAGGAACTTGCCGTCCTTGTCCATGGCCAGCTCGGCATGGCTGACATGGTCGCGGCCTTGCGCGTCCGACATAAAGGACTCGCTGCGCTCCGCGGTCCATTTGATCGGCCGGCCGAGCTTGCCGGCGGCCCAGGTCAGGATCGCCTCCTCGGCGTAGTGGAAGATCTTCGAGCCGAAGCCGCCGCCCACATCCGGGGCGACGATGCGCAGCTTGCTCTCCGGGATCTGGAGCACGAAGGCGCCCATCAGCAGCCGGATCACATGCGGGTTCTGGGTGGTGGTGTAGAGGGTGTATTCGCCGGTGGCGCGGTCGAAATCGGCGACCGCCGCCCGCGGCTCCATTGCATTGGGGATCAGCCGCTGGTTGACGAGGTCGAGCTTGGTGACATGCGCCGCCTTTGCGAAAGCCGCATCCACCGCCGCCTTGTCGCCCAGATGCCAGTCGTAGCAGAGATTGCCCTTCGCCTGCGGCCAGACCTGGGCAGCGCCGGATTTGAGGGCATCGGCCGTGTCGATGACCGGCTTCAGCTCCTCGTAGTCGACGGTGATCAGCTCGGCCGCGTCGCGGGCCTGGGCCTTGGTCTCGGCGATGACGACGGCGACGTGATCGCCGATATGGCGCACGAAATCCGCCACCAGCGGGGGATGCGGCGGCTCGACCATGGGCGAGCCGTCCTTGCTGTGGATCAGCCAGCCACACGGCAGCCCGCCCTTGCCGTCCGCCGCATAATCGGCGCCGGTGAAGATGGCGACCACGCCCGGCGCTTGCTTGGCCTTGGCCGTGTCCACGGATTTGATCCGGGCCGAGGCATGAGGGGAGCGAAGGATATAGGCGTAGGTCTGGCCATGGCGGTTGATGTCGTCGGTATACGTCCCGCGGCCGGTGAGGAAGCGGTAATCCTCCTTGCGCTTAACGGCAGCGCCGATGCCTGTCTCGGTCATGGCTACCTCCTCATCGCCCGAGCGCCGGCCTGTACGGCCTTGACGATGTTGTGATAGCCGGTACAGCGGCAGATATTGCCCTCCAGCCACTCACGCACGTCCTGCTCGCTCGGATCGCCATTCTGACTCGCGAGATCGACGGCGCTCATGACCATGCCGGGGGTGCAGAAGCCGCATTGCAGCCCGTGATGCTCGCGGAAAGCCGCCTGCATGGGATGCAGCTCGCCATTGCTCGCCAGCCCTTCGATGGTGGTCACCTTCGCGCCATTGGCCTGGAGCGCCAGAATGGTGCAGGACTTGACGGACTTGCCGTCGAGATGGACGACACAGGCGCCGCATTGGCTGGTGTCACAGCCGACATGCGTCCCGGTCAGGCCGAGATTCTCGCGCAGGAACTGCACGAGCAGCGTTCGACCCTCGACATTGCCGGTGACGGCTTTGCCGTTCACCGTCATGGATACAGCGGGCATTCCCTTGGCCTCCCTCTGGCTAGGGGGCAGGTCGCCGCATAGGCGCGCCCCCGTTTGATCGCAAAAAAAGGCTAGCCTCCGGCGCTGGCCCTTTCAACCGGCTTCCGCAGCAAGAACGGGCGCCCGGCAGGAAAAGCGCCCCCATCCCCGGATGAAAGGGGTCAGAGGCGGCCGAAATAGATCAGCAGGATGATGGCGATGATGATGAGCCCGCCGACCCAGATCCAGGGGCGGATCCCCTCCGACGGCTTCGGCGCCTCGACCCCGGCGCCGCTGCCGGGCGGTGGCGCTAGCGGTGCCTCCGCCGGCGCTGCCGCAGCCGCTGCGGCGACCGGGGCCGGCCCCGCGACATTGGCGGCGAAGCTGGCGAAGAACTCGTCCGCCATCTTGCGCGCCGCGCCATCGATCAGCCGAGCGCCGATCTGGGCCAGCTTGCCGCCGATGGCGGCATTGACGGTGTATTTCAGCAATGTGCCGTCGCCATCGGGCTCCAGATGGACCTTGGCGCCGCCCTTGGCAAAGCCTGCGGCCCCGCCCTGGCCCTCGCCGGTGATGGTATAGCCGTTGGGCGGATCGAGATCGCTCAGCGTCACCTTGCCGGCGAAGCGCGCCTTCACCGGGCCGACCTTGGCCGTCACCTTCGCGGTGAACTCGGTGTCGGAGGTCTTCTCCAGCTCCTCGCAGCCGGCGATCGACCGCTTGAGAATCTCCGGATCGTTGAGCGCCTTCCACACCGCTTCGCGTGATGCCGGGATGCGGAACTCGCCAGTCATGTCCATGGATCGGGTCCTTTCGGTCTTCGCGGCCAGTATCGCCCGGTTGGCGATGGCGTGCCAAGCGGCCGCCCACCGTCACGGTGGATAGGCGTCACACCAGATAGCGCAGCAGCAGATAGACCATGGAGATAGCGATGCTCACCAGCATCATGGGAAGACCGAACTTCAGGAAGGTGAGGAAGCCGAAGGCGATGCCGTTGCGCTCGGCGACGCCGGCCACGGTCAGGTTGGCGCTGGCCCCGATCAGCGTGCCGTTGCCCCCGAGGCAAGCGCCGAGGGAAAGGGCCCACCAAACGGGCTGCACGGCTTGCTCGCCCCCCAGGCTCGGCGCCATGCCCTTGATCACCGGGATCATGGTGGCGACGAAGGGAATGTTGTCGATGAGGGCGGAGAGCAGGGCGGAGGCCCAGAGGACGAGCAGGGCGGCGGCGGTCAGCTTGCTCCCGGTCGCTCTGAGGATGGCGCCCGCGAACCATTGCAGTACGCCGGCACGGGCGACCCCGGCCACGATCACGAACAGGCCCACGAAGAAAAAGATTGTGATCCATTCCACCTCGGCGAAGTTCCCCTCCACGCGGCGCGCCTGCTCCTGGACGGGGCGGTGCCAGTTGTCCAGCAGGAGCAGAAGGGCAGCGCCGGCGATCGCCGTAGCGCCGGGCTTGAAACCCAGCGGCTCGCCGAAGGCGAAGCCCGCCAGCATCAAGGCGAGCACGGCGAGGCTCTTCGCCAGAAGCGGCGGGTCTGTGATGGCGTCGGCCGGGCGGAAGGCGAGGACATGGGCGCGGGCCTCGGCCCCGACCGTCATGTGCCGGCCCCAGAGCAGATGCCCGATCGCGATCTGGGCGGCCAGAACCAGGAGGACGACCGGAGTCAGATGGATGATGAACTGGTTGAAGGTAAGGCCGGTGGCCGAGCCGATCAGGATATTGGGCGGATCGCCGATCAGGGTGGCGGTGCCGCCGATATTCGAGGCCAGCACCTCGCTGAACAGGAAGGGGAAGGGAGCCAGCTTCAGCTCCGTCGTGATGACGAGGGTGACGGGCGCGATCAGAAGCACCGTCGTCACATTGTTGAGCCCGGCCGAGACGACGGCGGTGACGAGGGTCAGCAAGGCGAGCAGCGCCCCCGGCTCGCCCCGTACGAACTTGGCCGACCAGAAGGCAAGGTATTGGAACATGCCCGAGGGACGTGCGATTGCGACCATCAGCATCATGCCGATCAGCAGGGCCAGGGTGTTGAAATCCTCGCCGGCGATGGCGCGGTCCTGATCCACCACGCCGGTCAGGAGCATGAGTGCTGCCCCCAGAAGGGCGACGATGGCCCGATTGATCCGGTCCAGCGTCAGGACGGCATAGGTGGCCAGGAGCAGGGCCAGGGACAGCCAGAAGGGATCGAGGCCGAAGATGGCGGCCGGCGCGCTCATGTCCTGTGGACTCCCCCCGAGGTGACGCAGAGAGCCTTTTCGCCCGGGCGCCGCTTGTCAACCGGGCTCATCGGGGCCTTGTAAACGAAGCTTCGGTTTACCCTCGCGATCAGGGAGGCTAGGCTCTGCGCGCCATGCTGCGCTGGATTTTCCTCTCGCTGCTTCTGCTGACCGGCTGGGCCGAAGCCGCCGAAACCAGCGCGCTCACCATCGATACATCCAAGGGCCCGCAGCATTTCACCGTCGAGCTGGTGACGACGCCGGCGCAGATGGAGCTCGGCCTCATGTACCGCCAGAGCCTGCCCGCGGACGCGGGCATGCTGTTCCTCTATCCGGGCGAGGAGACCGTCGCCTTCTGGATGAAGAACACCCTCATCCCCCTCGACATGCTCTTCATCGGGGCCGATGGGCATATCCGGCGGATCGCCGAGCGGACGGTGCCGCTCTCCACCACCCCCATCTCCTCGGTTGATCCCATCCGTGCGGTCCTGGAGATCAATGGCGGCACTTCCGAGCGCCTCGGCATCAAGCCAGGCGATATGGTCCACAGCGTTCCGCTGGGGAACGGGGAATAGCGCCCGGGGATCTCGCGGGAATACTGAAGGGAGGCGCCTAGCGCTTGCGCGCCAGGGTCAGGCCGTCGCCGAGCGGAAGCAGGCTGAGGCTGATGCGCTCATCCTTTGCCGCCTTGTCATTGAGCGCCCGGATCGCCTTGGTGTCCGCATCCTTGACCTTGGGATTCGCGACCTCGCCGCCCCAGAGGACATTGTCGATGGCGAGCAGGCCGCCTGGACGCAGGAGCTCAAGACAGCGCTCGTAATAGCCGAGATAGTTCGGCTTGTCGGCATCGACGAAGGCGAAATCGAAGCTGCCGGCCCGGCCCTCGGCGAGGAGCTTGTCCAGGGTCTCGAGCGCCGGACCGAGCCTCAAATCGATCTTGCCGGCGACCCCGGCCCGGGCCCAGTAGCGCCGGGCGACGCTGGTATATTCCTCGCTCACATCGCAGGCGATGAGGCGACCCTCCGGCGGCATGGCGAGCGCCACGGCAAGGGAGCTGTAGCCGGTGAAGACACCGACCTCGAGCGCCCGCTTGACGCCCAGAAGCTCGACGAGGAGGGCCATGAACTGCCCCTGCTCGGGGCCGATCTGCATCCCCGCTGCCGGCAGCTTGGCCGTTTCGGCTCGAAGCTCCTTCAGCAGCGCCGGCTCGCGCAGCGAATGGGACAAGACATAGTCATAGAGCCTTTCGTTCAGGCTCAGCGTTCGGTTTGCCACGTTTGCTAGTCCTCGATGACCCGGGCGTATTGCCCATCATGCTCCAGAACGGCGCGGGACACGGTCTTGCGCCGGGTGGGATCGGAGACGAAGAAGATGCCGGCATAGGGCATTCCATCGATCCCGGTGAACAGGGAATAGACCTCCCACACGATGTTCGGGGCGTCCCGGCGGCAATAGCGCGCACCCACGGAAATCTCAGGCGTGCGGCGACGGCGACGGAGAACCGAAAACATGGCGATCCCATTGAGCTTTGGAATCCATTGATAGCACAGATTGCCGTCGCCCGCGAATGCCGCCGAAGGCTGCATGCAGCCAGAAGAGACCGGTGTGAGGAGACCATTGGTGCTTCGGCTCCTCTGATGTAAGCTCGGCTCCGGGACAGACGTGCTTGGGGCATCGGCGTCCGCCGACCTGCGGTCGGCGTCACAGGGGGGACTTCTCATGAAACGGGTTCTTTACGGAACGACGGCGCTCGTCGCCGCCGGACTGGCCGCGGGCGACACGCAGGCGGCAAGCGGCTTGAAGCTCGGCATCACCGGCTTCTACCGCAATTCGCTCGGCGCCAGCTTCGGCAACAGCCCGACCAGCAAGTTCCTGGGACCGGCCGGAACGACCTTCGGCCTCGGCAATTTCGACCGCCAGAACGTGTCGATGCGCCAGGAAATCCGTGTCAACTTCACGGGCCAGACGACCCTCGACAACGGCATCACCGTCGCCGTGCTGGTGGGTCTCAACGGCGAAAGCGTCGCCAAGTCGGGCAGCACCACCCAGGTCAACCGCGCCTATGCCGATTTCAGCGGCAAGTTCGGCCTGGTCCGCGTCGGCGAGGCGAACGGGGCTCTGGTCACCGACTGCGTCGGCGACCCCGGCAACGTGACCTCGAACTTCGGCGTCAACAGCCCCAACGAGTCCTTCTCGGATGTCGGCTACCACCAGACGCGCAACCAGATCACCGGCGTTGCCAATGTCGACCAACACGGGCGGCGGTTACTTCTCGACCTTCGGCGTGGCGCCGATGGGCTCGATCGGCACCTGCTACGGTATCGAGGGCAAGGGCAACAAGATCGTGTACTTCTCGCCGTCCTTCGGCGGGCTCACCTTCGGCATCTCCTTCACGCCGACTGGTGGCCAGCGGCGGGCCGGCGGCGGCCTCTCCTATGGCACCGACGTCACGGCGCCCGGGCCGGGCAATGCGGGCAATAACATCCTGTCGGTGGGTGCCGACTATACCCACGACTTCGGCGGCTGGAACCTGACTGTCGGTGGTGGCGGTGAGTGGGCCTTCACCCAGTACACCCCGGCGGGCGGCAGCACCGGCAACAAGCCATCCTGGTATCAGTTGGGCTTCCAGGTGGGCTTCGGCCATTTCGCGGTCGGCGCGTCGGGTGCCTATTACGTGAACTACGCCCATGCCGGCTACGCGGCAACCACGGCGGCATCCAACGACGATGGCTGGGTGGTATCCGCGGGCGGCAGCTACACGATCGACGCCTGGTCTTTCGGCCTGCAGGACGTCTACGGCAGCTACCAGCAGGACGCGTTTGTCGCCAGCGGCATCGCCGGCACCAGCGCCCAGAACGAGACGCTGTGGGGTGTCTCACTCAACGGCGCCTATGCCCTCGGTCCGGGGATCTCGCTCGAAGGCCAGGTCGCCTATACCCAGGCCGATTACGGCCTGCTGAGCGGCGGCGGTGTTTCCGTGCCCACGCCCCTGGTCGTTGGCGTCAACGCCAACCAGGTCCATTCGGTCGAGTTCGACATCGGCACGGCGATCAACTTCTAAGCGGACACCTCCGCGGCGACGGGGCAGGGAGCGCTCATATGCGCTCCCTGCCGCCGTGGCGAAGTCTCGATCCGGCTCGAGCTGAGCCGGCTTCGACGATCCTTGCCGCAGGGCTTGGGGCCTGATAAATCCTTGCCCGCCAAGCGGTGGGGCGGGGCGTAGCTCAGTCCGGTAGAGTGCCTGCTTTGGGAGCAGGATGTCGCTGGTTCGAATCCAGTCGCCCCGACCAGCCGTGCCAGCTCTCTTGTCCACCAGGTCGAGAACCGAACCGATGAAGGTCAGAATCTACCGGCCAGCGAAGACGGCGATGCAATCGGGCCAGGCCATGACCCTCAAATGGGTCATGGAGTTTCCCTCCAACGCGCCCCAGGAGCCTGATCCGCTCATGGGCTGGACCGGCTTTGCGGATACCCAGGCGCAGGTGCATCTCACCTTCGAGACAAAGGAGGAGGCGGTGGCCTTCGCCGAGAAGCACGGCTTCGCCTATGTGGTGGAGGAGCCGCAGGAGCTGAAGTTCCGGCCGAAGAGCTATGCCGATAACTTCCGCTATGATCGGGTCGGGCGCTGGACCCACTAGGCGGAAGAAGCCGGCCGCCGGGATCGAGACGGGGCGCCCGTAGCTCAGCGGATAGAGCAGCCGCCTTCTAAGCGGCAGGTCGCAGGTTCAAGTCCTGCCGGGCGCGCCATAATTACAGTGAGCTAGCCGGGACGACCCTGCTTTCCAGGATTATAGGCGGAAAGTCCCGGGCTCACCGCTTGCTGGGCGCGATCCAACGCCCGAAGAACCTGAAGTTGGATGCGGCTTGAGATGCTCGCCGGACCGTCTGCAAGTAAATTGTCACAAATTGTTATCCGGCCCCGAATACCTGGATGTTTCGCGCGGGCAATTTGTGTATTGGTTCGCCTCGCAAATTAACACATCAGCCGTATCAAATCTCACGCACCATTTCTCATCGCCGAGAGAACCGAACGACCTCTCGAAGCTGAGGAGACATGAGGCGTCATTCCGCCCGGCTTCTGCCCTTGCTCGTCGTCGCGTTGCCCATGCTGGCCGCCACCACCGAGGCACGCGCCGAGGATCTGCGGACCTCGCTTCAGACCGTCTATATCGTCGACGACCAGACCGGTGGCGTCATCCTGGACAGGAACGGCACGGCGCGCAGCGAGCCCGCCTCCCTCACCAAGATGATGACCGCCTATCTCGCCTTCGAAGCGTTGAAGAGGGGCAAGATCAAGCTGACCGATACACTGCCGGTGTCGGAGAAGGCCCGGCGGATGCAGGGGTCCAGGATGTTCCTCGAGCGCGGCAGCAATGTTCAATTCGAGGATCTGTTGCGGGGCATCATCGTGCAATCGGGCAACGATGCCTCCGTGGCCGTGGCCGAGGGG
>DATFRE010000231.1:0-10583 GCA_035263545.1 Dongiaceae bacterium | reverse complement strand
GTCAAACTTCGCTCCAGGGACGAGCCGGTCTTGGGGGCCGGCCGGGACCCCAACGGGGGGGATCCAGATGAAGCCGAGTGCTGCACCAACGGCCCAGCCGCGCGCGCAATCACGCCGTCGTTTCCTGTTGAACAGCGCGGGCCTCGGGGCCGCCGCTTTGGGGCCCGCGCTTCTTGGCCTTGCGCTTGCGCGCAGCGGCCGGGCCGACGACATGAGCATGGCCACCCGCGGTGTGCCGCGCGCGCCCTTCCAGAAGAACGCGCCGCTCGTCGAGCCGGAGGTGCGCCGGTCCGCCAATGGCGAGCTCAGCACGAGCCTGCGCGTTGCCTACACCTACAAGGACATCGGCGGCTACCGGCTTTCGCTGCGCAGCTATGAGGGAAACATTCCCGGCCCGACCCTGCGGCTCAAGCCCGGCGATCGCCTGCGCATCCGCCTCGCCAACGACCTGCCGCCGAACCCGGATCCGGTGCCCGTAGACATGGCGCGGCCGCATCATTTCAACACGACGAATTTCCATAGCCATGGCCTGCATGTCAGCCCGGGTGGAATCTCGGACAATATCTTCCGCGCGATGGCGCCCGGGCAAAGCTACGACATCGAGGTCGCCATACCGTCGGATCACCCGCGCGGCACTTACTGGTATCACCCGCACAGTCACGGCAGCGCCGATGTCCAGATCTCCAGCGGCATGGCCAGCGCGATCATCATCGAGGGCGATTTCGACGACGTGCCCGAGATCGCCGCGGCGAACGAGCGCCTGCTGATCCTGAACGAGGTGCTGTTCGACTATCGTGGCACCATCGAGAATTACGATACCGTCTGGCCGGAGGGGGTGCCGCGCTTCCTCTCGGTCAACGGTCAGCGCGAGCCCCTCCTCCATATGCGCCCCGGCGAGGTCCAGCGCTGGCGGATCGTCCATGCCGGGCACGAGGACAATCTCCGCCTTGCCCTCGAGGCCCATGGCCTGCACATCATAGCCGGGGACGGGATCCGCAGAGCCGGAATCGATCAGGTCCAAAACCTTGAGATTGCGCCCGGCCAGCGGGCGGACGTCCTGGTCCAAGCCGGGCCGCCGGGAAGCTACGCGCTCAGGGCTGTCGACAACGATCAGGGCTTTCCTTCCCCGACGGGCCCGCTGGCACGCCTCCTCGTCGAAGGCGAACCGATGTCGATGTCGCTTCCGTCAGCCCTCGGCCGCGCTCCGCTGGCGGATATCGGGGATGCCGAGATCACCAACAAGCGCCGCCTGACGCTTTCCGCCCAGGAGCCGGAGATGCCGCCTGCCGCCAACTACGAGGAGTTCGCCTATTTCGTCTGCGGCCGGCGCTTCGACCCCAACCGCGTCGACCAGCGCATTCCGCTCGGCGCGGTCGAGGAATGGACTGTCGTCAACGAGGCGAAAAACGACGATCACATCTTCCACATCCACACCAATCCCTTCCAGATGGTGGCGGTCAACGGCAAGCCGCTCGCCAGGCGGGACTGGTACGACACGGTGATCGCGCCAGGCAACGGCAGCATCACCTTCCGCTCGCGCTTTCTCGACCACACCGGGCACACCGTCCTCCACTGCCATATGATGAACCACGAGGAGCTTGGCATGATGCAGGTGGTCGAGGTGTACAAGCCCTGAGGCGGGGCTAACCCTTCCGCTTCCTGCGGTCTGCGCCCCTCTCTTCCAGCTTCGCCTCGAGGGCGAAGATGCGCCGGCCGAATCCTTCCTCGAGCTCCTTGCGCTCCCTGCGCAGCGCCGCCTCGCGCCGCTCGATATCGGCAAGCCCCGCCTTGCTCTGCTGTATCAGGGCGCGCAGCTCCTCGCGAAGGGCCTTCTCCTCCGCCGCCGCTTCCCTCTCCTCGCGCCGAAGGCGTGCGGCGTTCTCCTGGGCCTCCACTTTCGCGGCCTCTCGCTCTTCCTGCTCGCGCCGCCGCGCAAGCTGCCCTTCTTCCTCCCGGCGCTGCCTCGCCGACCGCCGCTCTTCCCGCTCCTGCTCCTTGGCGGCCTCTCGCGCCGAGCGTGCCGCCTCCTCCGCCGCCGCGCGATCTTGCGTCCTGCGCGCGCGCTGTGCGGCGGCCTCCTCGGCGCTTGCCTTGGGGGCGTGCAGGCTCTCGACGCTCTCGCTGAACTCGCCCTTGGAGCCGAACTGCCGCTTCAGCACAACGCCGGGCTTGCGCAGCGCCGCCTCAATCAGCTCCGGCTCGGTGACGACGGACGCAAATCCGTGGGCGAACAGGTTCGAGCCCGCGCCCCAGGCCTCGAGGGCCGCCTTCTGGGACGGGACGGCGACGATGACATCGTAGAAGCCGAGATGGGTGCGAAAGACCTTGAGCCTGGGTGCCATGGAGCCGGCCTTGCGCGATAATTGTTCAACCTGGTCAGGGTTCGACCGAGAGGTAGAGCATGGGCCCGCGCGTGACGCAATTCATCGCCATCATCCTGACCGCCCTTGCCCTGGTGCCGGCTGGCGCGCATCTGCTGGAGCTGGCGCACAAGATCACCCTCGACCAGGCCCAGTACCTGACGGTGCAGCAGCTCTATCGCGGCTGGGCCTTCCTGGGCGCCGTGCTGATCGCGGCGCTGTTGGCCAATCTCGCCCTGACGATCCGCTCGCGGCGCCACGCCAGGCCGATGCGCCTCGCCGCCACCGCCACCCTGCTACTCGCCGCGAACCTCACCATCTTCTTCATCTGGACATTTCCGGCCAATCAGGCGACCGGCAACTGGACAGTCATGCCCGCCGATTGGGAAGTGCTGCGCAACCAATGGGAGTATTCCCACGCGGTGAATGCGCTCCTGACCTTTCTCGCCCTCTCGGCGACCCTTGCCTCGAGCCTGAGCTGGCCAGCCGCATCGCCAGACTAGCCTCCCTTGGCCTGTCGCTGCAGATTCATTGCGACAGCGTAGCGTCTTGCCGCGTTGAGGCGGCTCTGGTAGCAGAGATGCCGGGGGCGGCACATGGCGATGCCGCCGGGTGCGATGTCTGGAGCCTCTCCCTTGGAGAAGCAGATCACCGCCGGGGAAGCCCGGCTTATCAGCGCGCTCGCGCATTGCCGGATACCGGCAGGCACGGCGGACAGGCGTTTCGTCGACGTCGTGTCCGAGGCCGTGGCGGCCGATGCCGGCTTCAAGCTGACCAGCGGCCAGCGCGCCTATATCGGACGGCTGGCCTATCGTTATCGTCATCAGCTGCCAGCCGAGCTCGTCGAATCGCTCGCCAATCAGAGGAGCGATAGCGGGGAAACCCCGCCACGGATCGGCCCGGCCGTTCTGGAGGATGAGGTTCCTTCCTGACCATCGCCGACGACCCGCGTGAGCGCGCGGTTCGCGATCAAGACGCAGCGCCGCCCTTTCGGCTCAGGCTGCCTCCAGCAGCGGCAGCTCCAGACGTACCAGCAGGCCGCGCCCCGACTTGTTCTCGGCACGAATGCGCCCGCCAAGCGCCTGGAGATAGCGGCGCGCCATCCAGAGCCCGATCCCGCCATGGGCCTCGCCGGCGGTGCCGCCTGGCGTGGCACGGAGCGAGAAACCGCGATCGAAGATCCGCTCGCGATGCTCGGGCGGCACGCCCGGACCGTCGTCGGAAACCCGGATCTCCGCCCGCGTGCCGTTGCGCAGCAGCCGAAGCTCGACGCGCCCGCCGGTCGGCGTGAAGCCGATGGCATTGTCCAGCACCGCCTCGACGGCGGTCTCGATCAGCTCCTCGCTGCCGAGAACGACGAGGCCGTCGGGAGCCTCCACCTTGAAGGCGACGCCGCGGCCCTCGGCCAGGCTGCGATAAGCCCGCGCCATCTGGCGTAGCAGTCGGCTCAGATCCACCGGCCGGCGCGGCGGGTCCAGAAGCTCGGCCACCGACTCGTCCAGGCGCCGCGCATCGTCGACCAGGCTGTCGAGCCGGTCGACCGCCTTCTCCATCACCTCCGCCGCTCGCCGGCCACGAAGGTTCTCCTGTGGCAGCGCCCGGCGCAACGGCTCGAGACATTGGCGCATGATGGCGATGGGGGTCTTGAAGGCGTGGGCATTGTCCTCGGCGCGCCGGCGAATGCTCTCCGCCGTCTGTCCCAGGGTCGCCACCAGCCGGTCGAACTCGGCGGCCACCCCATCGAGCTCGGCGATCTCGTTCTGCTCGACGAAGCCATGGGCCGGCTTGCCGCCCAGGCGCAGCATCCGCGCGAGCCGCGCAAAGCGCCGGACGTTGCGGCGGATGGCGAGGAACACCACCAAAGTGAGCGCCGCCAGACAGATGTAAATGATGAAGGCCCGCTGCACCTCGACACGCTGCCAGTAAGGCGTGCCCAGCGCCTTTCCCGGCAGATCATCGAGGGGATAGGAGAAGGTGATGGCCCAGCATCCCGCCGGGGTCGTCACCGGCACCACCGAGGTCAGGATCTCCGCACGCCCGGAGGGGTCGAGGTAGCGCTGGGCATTGCCCCGGCGGACGCTGCAGGATTCCGCAACATCGTCGAGGACTCCCTGCCCGATGAGCTGGCGGCCCTCCTGGTCGACGGCGGCCGCATCGATCGCCGGGGCCGCTGCCACCAGATAGAAGCCGGCCGCCCCGGCTACCTTTTCGGGGCGGAAGAGAAGGCGGATCCGGGCATTGCCGTCAGAGAAATGGCGCAAGGCCTCGGCGGATTCGGTGAAGGTCGCCGGTAGGGCCCGGGTCAGGATGGGCTGCAGGGCGGCGGCGACCAGACGCCCCTGGGCCTGGATGCTGCCCAGCAGCATCTCCTGGCGCTCCAGATCCGCCTGCTGGAAGGTCAGGTAGAAAAGAATCGGAACGGCGATGAAGGCCGCTACCAGAAGAATAAGGGGGGCGGCCAGCGAACGACGAAGCCGGCGCACCAGTGCTTTCATTCACCATGGTCCCAGTAGTAGCCGTAGCCCGAGTAGTTCTTGATGCAGTCGAAATTGTCGTCGATGGAGCGGAACTTCTGGCGGATGCGCTTGATGAAGGAGCGGACATTGACGCGATACCCCTCCTCGCCCCAGCCGGCCACGAAGCCCTCGCCGCGGACGAGATCGTAGATCTCGCGATAGGAGAAGTCGCGCTTGGGCACATCGGCCAGGGTCTGCAGGATCGTGAATTCGGTGAGGGTGAGTTCGACCCGATGGCCGTCCCAGAACGCGCGGCCGATGGTAGGGCGCAGCTCAAGCTTGCCGCGCCGGACGATCTCGCTGCCCATGGACAGCGTCCGCTTGCGACCGTCGACGATGAGGGAGAGCCGCTGCAGGATGACCGAGAGGCTGCGCGACTTGCTGATGAAGTCGACGGCGCCGAGGGCCAGCGCCGCTTCCTCGTAGACGTTGTCGGTCAGCGCGGTCAGAAAGAGCACCGGCATGGTATGGCCGCGCTCGCGCATCTGGCGCAGCACAGCCAAGCCGTCCAGCCCCGGCATCCTCCAGTCCAGCAGCACCGCATCGATCTCGGCGTCCTTGGCCAGATGGTCGAGGGCGCTCTCCCCGCCATCGGCGCTGGTGACGTCATAGCCCTCGTCCAGCAGGTTGTGGCCGAGCGACTGCCGGAACAAGGCGTCGTCATCGACCAGGAGCAGACGACCCTTGGTCGTCTGGTCAGCCGGCACGGGGCTTTGTAAGACTTGAGATACAGGCGTTGTGGGTTGCATCGGAGGCGCCTCGCTCATCGATTTGATAGGTCAGTGCCCGGAAGGTCGATCGACCCACCTCCGGGAAGAAGAACAGCTTCATATCGCAGACTGGCGAATGATAAGTCCATACCTTGGACGGGGGGAGATCCTTGCTCTCGGTCGGGGGGCCGAACAGCACGGTCGCGTCAGACTGGCTGAGGCCCACCAGATGGGCGGCATCGGTGACGGCCGGCGCGCCCGCGCCAGGCGCCGGCGCCAGAGCCGCGGTCTGGCCGGACGCCGATTGCTGTGACCCCTGGTTCGAGGTCGCCGGCGCCGGCGCTCCTTGAGGGGCCGCTCCTTGGGGCGCCGCTCCTTGAGGCGCCGTTTGGGCGGCCATCCGACCGATCGCCTTCTGGCTGGCGTTCGGATCCCCTTCCACGGGCGGCCCCTTCGGCGAGGCCTGTTCCGCCAGTGCCTCGCTCTGCGTGAGGGTGTACTCGGTGCCGGGCTTCAGCGCGGGCATGGGAGGTTCAGGCATCGCGGCGGGCGGCGGGGTTTCCACCAGCTGGCGCTGATTGGTGACCGGCGGGGGAGCCGGCGGGGGAGGCACGGCGACGGTACGCGGACGCGAAGTGCCACAACCGGCCACCACAGACAACACTAAGATGGCGCCGAATCGCACCAGGCGCATGGCCTTCACCTCTTGTCTGGCCTCTCTCCCTCGCCTACTGGCTGGCCAGGTCCGACGATCATAAGCGGTGTGATTTTCTCGCAAAATGAACGGGTCCGCCAGTTATCCTTGGTTAACGCTGAGCTTTCATCGACACCGATAATTTACGAGTCGGAAGGCTCAGGGCGTCGCGGCCGGCGGTGTGGCGCCGAATTCGAGCCTGCCGGCGGCGTAGCCGCGCCCCTCCATGGCACGTTTTGGCGACTGAGTTAACGCGCTCGAGGTGGACCTCCCCGCTTGATTCGACCTCGCGCCCATGCTGGGAGATTCTCCGCCATGAGCTGCCAAATGGTTGCAGCGAGCATCTTTTTGCCCGTCGTTCCGCGTAAACTCGAAAGCGATGCAAAAAGTTCCCTGATGTGGCGATGTAAGGCCCAGTAGACGGGAAGACCATCTTCCAGGGACATACCTCGGAGCGGCCGAGATTTCCCAGCCGGATCATTGCTCTAGCCCCGATGCTCCGGTATAGACGAGCGGGTCTCGGGGCCGGTGACGGTGGAGCATGGGGCGCCTGGAGGTCAAGGAATCGCGGCGGACGCAGCTGATCGAGGCGACCATCGACAGCCTGGCACGCTATGGGTTCGCCGAATTTACCCTGAGCCAGGTCGCCAAGACTGCCCGGCTCTCCCAGGGTATCGTCAATTTCTACTTCCGCAGCAAGGAAGCGCTCCTCATCGAGACGCTGAAATACATGGCGGCGGAATACGAGACGTTCTGGACCGCGGCGTTGTGCAAGGCGGGGCCTCGGCCCGCCGACAAGCTGGCCGCGATCATCGCCGCCGATTTCGATCCGGTCATGGCCAGCCGCAAGAAGGTGACCGTCTGGTACGCCTTCTGGGGCGAGGCGCGCTGGCGACCGGAATATCTCAAGATCTGCCAGTCCCTCTCCGAGAGCTACTTCGCCGAGACCCGGGCGCTCTGCCAGGAGATCGTGGCGGCGGGCGGCTACACGGCGATCGATCCGGACTGGGTGGCCCGCGGGCTCAACGCGATGATCGACGGGCTCTGGCTCGACATTCTCACCAGCCCCAAGGCCATCGACCGGAAGGATGCCAAGCGTACCTGCCTGGCGCTGCTGGGCGCCGTCTTCCCGCAGGAGTTCGCCCCTCATCTCGCCGCCGCCCGGGCGGCTTGACGATCCATCCGCTTTCCAGGGAGCCCTTGCATGTCCTATCCGTTGCCCCCGCCGGCCCGCGCCTGGCAGGAAAAAGTGCGCCACTTCGTGCAGGTCGAGCTGATCCCCCACGAGGTCGAAGCGGAGATGAACGGCGGAGAGCTGCCGGCGGAGATCAAGGCCCGCCACCGGCGCATCGCGAAGGAGATCGGGCTTGCGGCCCTCGCCATCCCGCGCTCCCTCGGCGGGGCCGGACTGACCTCTCTCGAGCAGGTCGTGATCCAGGAAGAGATCGGCAAGGTCACCAATGCGCTGGGCTGGTGCTACCACTCGACGCCGCCCTGGATGGTGGAAGCCTGCGCCGGCTCCGCGCATCAGATGGAGACTTGGGTCAAGCCCAACATCCGCGGCGAGCGCCATGAGTGCTACGCCATCACCGAGGCCGAGGCCGGCTCCGATGTCGACGCCATTCAGGCGACGGCGCGGCGCGAGGGCGATCACTATATTTTGAACGGCGAGAAATGGCATGTGACGAGCGCCAATCACGCCGACCACTTCATCTTCCAGGCCAAGCTCGCCGGTGGCGCCCATGCCGGCGCCCATTGCCTCTTCTTCGTCGATATGGAGACGCCCGGGGTGACTCTCGTGCGCACGCCCGCCTATGCCCACAACTATGCCGCCCATCATCCGATCTACCGTTTCGAGAACGTGCGCGTCCCCCTCGCCAACCGCATCGGCGAGGAAGGCGGCGGGATGGAGTTCACCTATGACTGGTTTCGCTACGAGCGGCTGGGGATCGCGGCGCGCTGCTGCGGGGCGGCGGCGCGGCTGATCGAGGAGGCGAGCGCCTTCGCCAAAACGCGCATCGCCTTCGGCAGGAAGCTGGCCGAGCAGCAGGCGATCCAGTTCATGCTCGCTGACAGCCTGACGGAGCTCTGGGCCGCGCGGCTCATGACCTATCGCACGGCGGAGGAGATCGACGCCGGCATCGACCGCAAGGCGAGCCACGCGCAATGTGCCATGGCGAAGCTCTATGCCTCCGAGATGGCGGGCCGGGTCGCCGATCGCGCCGTGCAGATCTTCGGCGGGCGCGGCTATATGCGCGAGAACGTCGCCGAGCGATTCTTCCGCGAGCTGCGCATCGACCGGATCTGGGAAGGCACCAGCGAGATCCAGCGCCTGATCATCGCCCATGGGCTCATGAAGCGCGGGCCCGCGGCGCTGATCGAGTAGCAGGGCGCCTTTCATGCCCCCCTTTTCGGGGGCGGGGACGAAGGCAGTATCCCATGCGCGTCGCTCGGCATTGCCACGACGCTTTTCGGCTGAGAGAGTGGGCCCCGGGGGTCATCCATGCTGAAGACGGTCCGGCCCATCCTGCAGGTTCTGGTCGGCGTCGTCTGCCTGGAGACGGCGCTGGGCATATTGGCGCCCACGATCGCGCTCCAGCTCGTGCATCGCAACGAGCCGGCGGAGCTCATCGGCCTCATCGCCTCGGCCTATTTCGGCGGCTTCCTGCTGGGGACCCTCACCTGCCAGCGGGTCATCGACCGGGTGGGACACATCCGCAGCTTCGCCGTCTTCGCCGCCATCGCCGGTTCCATGACGCTGCTGCTCCTCATCTTCGACCAGATCTATGTCTGGATCCTGCTCCGCGTCATCGTGGGCTATGCCATCGCCGGGCAATATGTCGTGGCCGAGAGCTGGCTCAACGACAAGGCGACCAACGAGAATCGCGGCCGCGTCTTCTCGCTCTACATGATGGTCTCCTGGGCCGCGAGCGGCGTCAGCCCGCTCGCCCTCAACCTCGCCGATCCGACGGGCCATCTGCTGCTGACACTGGCGGCGATCGCCCTCATCCTCTCCTTGATCCCGCTCGGGCTCACCCGGATCGGCAATCCCGAGATCGGAGAGCGCGAGCATTTCGGGCTGATCCGGCTCTACAAGATCTCGCCCACCGGCATCGTGGCCTGCTTCGGCTCGGGCATCGCCACCCCGGCCTTCTACGCCCTGCTGCCGGCCTATATGGTCGATGTCGGCTTCACCACCCAGCAGCTCTCCTTCGTCTACAGCTTCAGCACCATCGCCGGCCTTCTCGCCCAGTTCCCCATCGGCTATCTGGCCGACAATCTCGGGCGCCGCCCGCTGATGCTTGCGACCTCGCTCGGCTCCGCCGCCGCCTCCATCGGTCTTTACTTCATGGGCGAGCACTCCTTCGCCATCCTCGCCGGCCTCATCTTCGTCTTCGAGGGGCTCATGGCGCCCCTCTATGCGCTCGGGGTGGGCCAGACCAGCGACTACATCGAGAAGATGGATTTCGTCGCCGCCTCCAGCGGGCTGCTCTTCGCCTGGGGGCTCGGATCGGCCATCGGCCCGGCGATCGCGGGCTGGCTCATCGGGCTTTCCGGCCCGCGCGGCCTGTTCCTTTTCATGGCCGGCGCGCTGGCCGCGTTCATGATCTTCCTCGTCTTCCGCATGATCACCCGGCGCGCGAAGACCCCGAAGGAGCAGCTCAATTATGTGGCGGTGCCCCTGACGCAAGGCACCTATGGCGCGCCCGAGCTCGACCCGCGCGGCGAACCCACGCCCCATCCGCACAAGACGATCGACGAGTAGTCCTCTCTTTCCCGGATCGGCAACTGTGGCTCACCGGCCACGCTTCCTGTTTCTGCAGGGAATCTGCAGGAGGTTCTCCCCCGCTAACGTAATATTATAATTTACACGTAAATCAGCGTATCCGTCAAGGGCGCCTTCCACTTGAGCCAATCCTGCATCTCGCCGCGGCTGGTCGCAGCGTCCCCCACCTTCAGAGGCGTCGCCCGGTTCGTACCAGAGGACCCGTCGCTGGAGTTGGCCAGCACCGCACGGACAGCATCAACCCCGGTGCCGCGTCTTGTGGTTGTCCAGATAGTGATTAGCGTCCGTGACGAGGGTGACCGCCTCGTCGTGCGGCCCCCGGAGGATCGCTCTCTCTAGTCCCTCGCGGAGCGCGTCCGGAAGCTGATCCCAGTGGTTGCGGCAAAAGACAGCCGGCGGTTCCACGCGCTGAGAGCAACGGTTGGCCAGGCACTTGCGGCTTGCAGAGGTTCTTCTAGGCATCGGGAGCGGCGGCAACTCCCTTATGCGCGAAGACCGCGCCTTTACAGCCTGGAC
>DATFRE010000230.1:0-12137 GCA_035263545.1 Dongiaceae bacterium | reverse complement strand
CGGGACCGGGATTACTGCCGTTGCGATGACGCAAATGGCGGGAATGCCCGACATGGACATGATGATGGAACGGGCGGTGTGGACCCCCGGATATGCGGCTCTGATCTTCGCCATGTGGTGTGTGATGATGATTGCGATGATGCTGCCCGGCGCGGCGCCGATGCTGCTGCTGTTCGCCCGCGTCAACCGCAAGCACAAGGCGGCCGGTGCGCCGCTGGCGCCGACCACCTTGTTCGCCGCCGGGTACCTGCTCGCTTGGGGCGGCTTCAGCGCCGTCGCCGCCGCGCTGCAATGGGGCCTGGAGTCGGCCCGCCTGCTGTCGCCGATGCTGGTCGCGACCGACCACTGTCTCGGGGTCGGCATATTGGTCGCCGCCGGTCTGTGGCAACTCACGCCGTTCAAGGCCCGGTGTCTGCACCACTGCCGTACGCCGCTCGGCTTCCTTATCGGCAACTGGCATAAAGGCCGGTTGGGTGCGTTGCGCATGGGGTTGGAGCACGGCGCCTTTTGTCTGGGCTGTTGTTGGTTCCTGATGGCGCTTCTGTTCTTCGGCGGCGTGATGAACCTGTACTGGATCGTCGGCCCCGCGCTCTTCGTGCTGTTGGAGAAGACGGTTCCGTTCGGTCACTGGCTCGGCCGCTTTGCGGGAATGATCCTGGTCGTCTGGGGGGCTGTGCTGGCAATTCAGGCGCACTGACCGCTATATCCCTCCCCGGGTCCGCACCTGGCACTTCTGCGACATGGTGAGGCGCGCGAACGAGGTCGGCTCTCAACCTGGAAGCGGACGTTTGGGCATCGCAGTTAAACCTCGTGGCAAATGCACGCGGGTCAGAGACCGAGTGTAGACTTCTAAGACAGCGTAGCCGCCCAAACGCCCTCAGGATAAGAAACAAGGGGCAGGAATCGCCCGTTGCCTACCTCAGGCACGACACGTCGGATCGGACTTCCCGGTGACCTAGCTCGAGTACCTCGACGATGCCGAGCTGCGGAAATTGCGGGACGCCGTTAATGACGAAATCGAGCGCCGCAGTCGGATAACCACGACTAAAAGGTCCACCCGACCGGTCGATAGGGCGGCTGTTCAAATCCCCGAAGGGCAGGTGAACCTCATCCGGGCGTCGTTCAAAGCGGGCCTCAAGCCGGCTGCCATCGCCCGGACCTTGGGGGTGTCATTGTCGCTCGTCCGTCGTGTTCTGCAGTCGAACGTCGGTCTGTAAGCCGTTCAACGTCGTCCGATTTCGGTTTTTTGGTTTTTGGTGGTTGAGGTGGGACGGATTGCGTTCTACCTAGGGATGCGGACGGACGATATGATCCCTGAGACGCGTCGTCCCATCGGACGCGCGTCATGATGGGAGACGTCGTCATGTCGGGCATATGGCCGGCGTCTAGTGTCCGGAAATCAGCCACTATTTAGCAGGTAGTTGAGCTAGTCTTGAAGCATCTCTACTTATGGATGCGGACGGACGACATGCTCCCTGGGGGGCCGGGCTTGTCCCGGCCATCCACGTAGCTGTTGCAGGAATCGTCCTTGCCAGCGAATGTCGTCCCTCGAACTCGGCGATTCGGGGCGGCGCATGCTCCATGCGGGGCGACGTGGATGGCCGGGACTCCGCCCGGCCATGACGGCATTGAGAGCGACCCGAGCGTTGACTTGACAGGCCCGTGGCCCAGGGAAGCATGACCAGCGCATGACGCAGCTCATTCTCTTCGACGTCTTCAACGGGCTCATCGTCGGCGCTTTCTACGCGCTCATGGCCCTTGGGCTCTCGCTGATCCTGAACCTCAGCGGGGTGATCAATTTCGCCCATGGCGGATTCCTGGCCCTCGGCGCCTATTTCGCCTACACCATGATGCCCTATACCGGCTTCTGGGGGGCGCTGCTGATCGCACCCGTGCTGACGGCCATCGTCGGCCTGATCGTGGAATGGGCGCTGATCCGCCGGCTCTACGGGCGCGACCCGCTCTATAGTCTTCTGCTCACCTTCGGCCTCGCTTATATCTTCGAGGATGGCACCCGCTTCATCTGGGGTCCGCAGAGCCTGCCCTATTCGGTCCCGAACTGGCTCAATACGCCGCTCAGCACGGATTTCTTCTTCCTGACCGGCTATCGCCTCTTCATGGTTCTGCTGGTCGTGGTCGCGGTGATCGGGCTCTTTATAATTCTTCGGCGCACGCGGCTCGGCATGCGCATCCGCGCCGGCACCCTCGACCTCGACACCGTCTCCGTCCTCGGCGTCAATGTGCGCCTGCTGCGCAGCCTCAATTTCGGCCTCGGAATCTATCTCGCCGGGCTCGCCGGCGTGCTCGCCGCCGGCATGCTGGGTCTCCAGCCCACCATCGGCACCTCCCTCATCATGCCGAGCTTCGTCGCCATCATCGTCGGCGGGCTCGGCAGTCTGCCGGGCACCCTGCTGGGCGGTCTCCTGATCGGTGTCGCCTCGGGCGTCGTCACCGTCTTCTTCTCCTCGGCCTCGGAGGCGGTGATCTACGTGATGATGGCCGTCGTCCTCCTCGTACGCCCCCGTGGCCTGCTCGGCGAGGAAGGGCGGCTGCAATGATCGAGCTAAACAGACGCTCCGTCTCGGCGCTGATCTGGATCCTGCTCCTGGCGCTGCCCTATTGGCTGCCCTGGGTCGGCGGCTATCAGGAGCTTGGCACCCGCGTGCTGATCATGGCACTGGCCGCCATGTCCCTCAATTTTCTCCTCGGCTTCACCGGGGTGCTGTCCTTCGGCCATGCCGCCTATTTCGGGCTCGGCGCCTATGGCGTGGCCATGTCCCTGAAATTCATCGCCCCCAGCACGCCGCTCGGCATCCTCGTCGGCGTGCTCACCGGCACCTTGGCCGCCGCCATCATCGGCGCCCTCATCGTGCGGCTGCGCGGCGTCTACTTCGCCATGGTCACCATCGCCTTCGGCCAGGTCTTCTACTTCATCGCCTTCCGCTGGAACGACGTCACCGGGGGCGATGACGGGCTGGGCGGCTGGCGGCGCCAGCCGCTGGATTTCGGCTTCGCCCAGATCGACATCCTGGGCAACGACAAGGCCTTCTACTATCTCGTCCTGGTGCTTTTCGCCCTCGCCGTCGGGGTGATGGCCGCACTGCTGCGGGCGCCCTTCGGGCGCACTTTGCTGGCGATCCGCGAGAACGAGCGGCGCGCGCGCTTCCTCGGCATTCCGGTCGAGCTCCATATCTGGCTTTCCTTCGTGATCTCCTGCCTCTTCGTCAGCCTGGCCGGCACACTCTACGCGCTCCTCAGCAACTTCACAGATCCCCGGGCGCTGCGCTGGGACATGTCCGGCAATTTCGTGATCATCGCGGTGCTGGGCGGCATGCGCTCCTTCTGGGGACCGCTGATCGGGGCGGCGATCTTCGTCGTGCTGCAGGATTACATCTCGAGCCAGACCGAGAACTGGATGTCCTTCATCGGTTTGTTCTTCGTGCTCGTCGTGCTGTTCTTCCCCCGCGGCGTGCTCGGCATCATCCGGCGCAGGGTGAGCTCGTGACCCTGCTCCAGGTGCAGAACGTCTCGCGCCATTTCGGTAGCCTCGTCGCCGTGAAGGATGTCTCGCTCACCGTCGAGCCCGGCGAGCTGCGCGCGGTCATCGGCCCCAACGGCGCGGGCAAGACCACCTTCTTCAACCTGATCAGTGGATTCTTCCCGCCGACCGCGGGCCGGATCCTGCTGGACGGGCGCGACATCACGCGCCTGCCGGCCCATCGGCGCGTCGCCATGGGCATGGCACGCACCTTCCAGATCACCGAGATCTTCCCCGAACTCACGGTGCGCGAGAATCTGCGCATTCCGGTCGAGGTCGCCGGCGGATTCCATCTCAGCCCCCGTCTTGGCAGCCATGCCGAGGAGGAGGTCAGCGCGCGGGTCTCCGAGCTCATGGAGATGGGCGCGCTTGCGGCGAAGGCCGACCGGCTGGTGGGCGAGCTGCCCCATGGCGATCAGCGCGCGACCGAGATCATGATGGCGCTTGCCCTCAAGCCCCGCCTGCTGCTGCTGGATGAACCGACCGCCGGCATGGGCGATCAGGAGACCTACGACATCACCCGCCTCATCCGCGGCCTGCACAAGGACCAGAAGCTGGCGATCGTGCTGATCGAGCATGACATGCGGGTGATCTTCCATCTCGCCGACCGGATCATGGTCCTGGTGGAGGGCTCGGTCCTGGCCGAAGGCACGCCCGCCGAGATCGCTGCCGATGAGCGCGTGCAGGCCGCCTATCTGGGGAAGGCCGCATGAGCCAAGCCGTCGCCTCCAAAACCGAAGCGGGGCAGAACATCCTCGAAGTCGAGGCCGTCCACAGCTTCTACGGCAAGAGCCATATCCTCCATGGCGTCAGTCTCGCCTTGCGGGAGGGTGAGATCGTCACCCTGCTGGGGCGCAACGGCGCCGGTAAGACGACGACGCTGCGCAGCCTGGTCGGCCTGACCCCGGCCCGCGAAGGGGCTGTGCGCATCTTCGGCAAGGCGACAACCCATTGGCCGCCTTATGCCATCGCCGCGCTCGGCATCGGCTATGTGCCCGAGGGCCGGCGCATCTTCAGCAATCTCACGGTCGAGGAGAATCTCAAGGTGCCGCTGGAGCGGCCGGGACACTGGACCATACCCCGGATCTACCAGCTCTTCCCGCGGCTGGAGGAGCGCCGCCGCAACAAGGGCCGCCAGCTCTCCGGCGGCGAGCAGGAGATGCTCGCCATCGCCCGCGCCCTGCTGCTGAATCCAAAGATCCTGCTTCTTGACGAACCCTCCCAGGGCCTGGCGCCGCTGATCGTGCAGGAGGTCTTCCGCGTCATCGCCGATATGCGCAAGACCGGCATGTCCATATTGCTGGTGGAGCAGAACGTGCGCGCCGCCGTCGAGATCGCCGACCGCGCCTATGTGCTGGATGACGGGCGCATTATCTATGAGGGCGCCGCCGCCGAGCTCGCCAAGGATGAGGAGCGCGTCCGCGCGCTCGCCGGCGCCAGCGCCGAGAGCTGGGACGCCGCTTAGCAAAAATCCGGCTGACATATACGCTCATTGCGTACATACCAAAATGTAGCCTGGAGGATTAGGCATCGGCGCCGCGGCCTCGGGGCCGGCGGCCGACGATGCTTCTCGTGACCGCGGAAACCCTAGTCCCTGCAGATTCTCAACAGAAGCAGGCTGAGTGCCCTCTGCCGCGCTGCCCCCTTTGGCCCGAGGATAGCGATGGGACTGGCGATGCGGCCTAGATGACGCACCGGGATAAAATCGGCCTCTTCCTTACAGTCGATCCACGAAGTCCTGATTCCGGCCGAGGGGCTGGCGAGGTCGAGGCCAGAGCATGAGACAGATCATGGTGAGGAGGACGGCTGCCGCGACGGGCCGTGACTGTCGGGTTCGGACGCAGCATACCAGTCTGATGTCTTTTGGAGGACAATTGGCTCCAATATTTCCATCGTTTTGTGAGATTTGTCGACAATGACTTTAGACGGTGTTAGTTTAAATACGCTCCTGCCCCATTGTGGAATTTCCATTTTCAATATTGGAAATGTTCCATCACTTTCTTCGATAATGGTCAAGTTTATTATGCCGTCATCGTTGTTGTAGGGTTCTGGATCTGAGTGTATCTGTAATTTATTTATGAGGTTGGCTGCCGTTACTTCGTTTCCTGCTTGATCAATGAGCTTGAGCTTTCCAGTAACTGTCCAGAAGGGGTGCTCAAAACCACCTATCGTCTCTTTCATCGAATCCACCAGCTGATACGTAGCCAGGAATACAATCAGGTATGCGCCGAAGGCACCACCGGCTCTAACCGTCAGATTCGCCAGCGGCCCCGTAACGGCCACAACTGTATTGGGAAAGAGGCGGTATATCAGAATTGCCGGTAGTAGCGGCAAAATCACCCAGACGGTATAAATCCCTATAAGGGACAGTATTACCATCATTTCTCGACTCATTTCGCGGCCTCCCGTTCACTTTACGCCGTAGCCTGCGAACCTCTCGGCGATATCCGGCCGAAGCTCTTTCGCCGCCGCAATGTCTGCGCGGCCACCGTCGGTATCTCCCTTGTGCGTTTTGGCCAGCCCACCGCCGTATAGCGATTCTGCCAACTTTGGGGCGAGGTTCAGGGCCGCATCGTAGTCGGCAATAGCTTCATCGAGCAGGCCAAGTCTCAGTTTGACAAAGCCACGGCTGTCGAGTGCTTGTGCATTACTAGGGTCGAGCCTTACTGCCTTTTCGCAGTCCGGTAGCGCTTCCTTGGCCCTCCCCATTACCGCGAGCACATAGCAGCGGCCGTTCCAAGCATCTGCATTGGTTGGGTACAGGCGGATCACGTCGGCATAATCTGCAACAGCTCCATCGTATTGCTTCATCGCTAAGCGGGTCATAGCCCGTCCGATGAGAGAGAAGGAATCGTTGGGATCGGTCTGAATCGCTTGGTCAAAGTCCTTGATCGCTCGGTCGTACTCCCCTTTCGAACGATAGGCTTCACCCCTGCCGCTCAAGGCCCACGCGTAACTTGGAAACATCTGGATCGCTCGGTCGTAGTCCTCGATCGCTCGGTCATAGTCGCTTTTGAGGCGATAGACCTCGCCCCTGTTGGCGAAGGCCCACGCGTAGCCGGGGTCGAGGCGGATCGCCTGATCGTACTCTTTTAAGGCTAGGTCGTAATCGAGTGTGGCAGCACGTACCATCCCCCTGCCGTTGAAGGCGGGCGCGTTTTTCGGATCAAGGCGGGTCGCTTGATCGTAGTCTTTCACCGCGCGATCGTATTCGCCTTTGAAAAAGTTTGCGTCGCCTCTCGTGACGTACAGCTCTGCGAGATCATCGCCCTTGAATTTTCCGGAAGCGATCGCCTGGCTGCAGGCTGTAATTTGAGCATCCCCCTTCGCCTCACGACACGATGTTGCATCGTCGGCCGAGGCCGGCGGCACCAACAGAGCAAAAACGATAAATAGAACCGCAGCGCACGGGGGTAACGTCAGACGATATGCGCGGAACCTTTCCCGCTGCAGACCAACGCAGACTGAAGTTGAGGTCGGCATCCGCATTCCCATCTTGTTTGATGCGGCAAAGCCAGAGCTTCAATATGTGGCGGGAATATTTTAATTTTCCCTTACTTGTGTGCTACTGCGATAGTTGTACCGGGGCTGATGTTTGCTTAGCTAAGAACGGGCGCATCATCTATGAGGGCGCCGCCGCCGAGCTGGCCCAGGATGAGGACTGCGTCCGCGCGCTCGCCGGCGCCAGCGCCGAGAGCTGGGACGCGGCTTAACAAAAATCCAGTTGACATATACGCGCATTGCGTATAAACTAAAGATATAGCTTGGCGGATTTGGCGCCGTGGCCTCAGGGTCGGCGGCCGATGATGGTTGTCGTCACCGCGGAAGTCCGCGTCCCTGCAGATTCCCTGCAGAAGCAGACTGAGTGCCCTCTCCAGCGCTGTGAAGCGGGAGCGGAAGAAAGCGTCTACCCCTCCACCTCCACCACCACATTGCCCATGACCTGGCCGCTTTCGACCGCCTCATGCGCCGCGACGATCTCTTCGAGCGGGAAGCTTTTCGCCACCGCATGGCGCAGCGCGCCCTGCTCCATGGCGCGGGTCAGGTCGGCCAGCGTCTGCTTTCGCTCATCGGCGGTCAGGATATAGACCAGCAGCGTGTGGACCGTCGCCGCCTTGAACATCAAGGGATAGAAGGGCAGCGCCGGGCTGGGTGCCGCCATGGAGGCATAGGCGGCGACGATGCCGTGGGGCTTCAGGACCTTTTCGGTGACCGCGAGATTGGCGCCGAAATCGACCTCGACGATGCGATCGACGCCAGCACCGCCCGTCGCCGCCAGCACCGCTGCTGCCACATCCTCGCTCCGGTAGTTGAAGACCTCCTCGGCGCCGGCCTCGCGCGCATGCTCCGCTTTGGCTTCGCTGGAGACCGTCGCCAGCACCCGCGCGCCGCCCCAGCGGGCGAGTTGAATCGCGTAGTGGCCAACCGCGCCGGCGCCGCCCGTGACCAGCACCGTCCTGCGCGCCACCGGCCCGTCGGCGAAGACCGCGTGATGAGCCGTCGAGGCGGGGATGCCGAGGCAGGCGCCCGCCGCGAAACCGACGCCCTCGGGCAGCGGCACGGCCATGGAAGCGGGCAGTGCCACGAGGCTCGCCGCCGTGCCGAAGGGCCGTTGCCATTGGGCATTGTAGATCCAGACGCGCTGGCCGACCCGCGAGGCGGCAACGCCGTGGCCCACCGCGGCAATAACGCCCGCGCCGTCGCTCTGGGGGATGATGCGGGAAAAGGCCATGGGCCCGCGCGTGCCCCGCCGCGACTTGACATCGGAGGGATTTACGCCGGATGCATGGATGCGGACCAGCACCTCGCCCGGCCCCGCCACGGGATCGGGCATCTCGCCGAGAGTGAGGACCTCGCGCGCCGGACCGTTGCGCTCATACCAGGCCGCGCGCATGGCTATCCGGCGGTGACGAGATCGGCGCTGCGGGCGAGGCAGGCCTCGGCCTCGGCGACGATGCGGGTCAGGATCGCCTCGGCCGGCTCGACCGCATGGATCAGGTCGACACCCTCGCCGGCCCAGAGCACGATCGTCTCGACATCGCCCTTGCCCTGCGCGGTCTGGTAGCGGGAATTCTCCGCCTCGAGACCGGCGGCGAGCGCCGCCTCCTGACCATGCCAGCGCCGGGTGAAGTCATTGGCCAGCGCCCGACCGGTGAAAGGCTTGGGCCAGTCGATCTTGCGCACGATGTCGAAGATCGTCGTGCGGACCGTGTCGTCGCCGCAACCTTTGACCAGCCGCGCCTTGGCGGCGGGAAAGCCCAGCGCTTCCTCCGAGGCGAAGAAGCGCGTGCCGATCAGGGCGCCGCAGGCGCCGAGCGCCAGCGCCGCCGCGAGGCCCCGGCCATCGGCGATGCCGCCGGCCGCCACCACGGGCACCGGCGCCACCGCATCGACCACGGCGGGAACGAGGCCCATGCCGCCGCGCGCCGCGCCATGGCCCCCAGCCTCGCCGCCCTGGGCCACGATGATATCGGCGCCGGCCCCGGCGGCAGCCTTTGCCATCTCGACGCCCTGCACCTGGGCGATGACGGTGGCGCCGGTCTCCTTGATGCGCGGGATGAAGGGGCCAGGATCGCCGAAGGAGAGCATGACGGCCCGCGGCTTGTGCGCGAGCGCGGTATCAAGCTGCTCGGGATGCTTCTCCATATGCCAGGTGATGAAGCCGATTCCGACGGGCGTGTTGCCGGCGGCCCCGAACTGCTGCTCGATCCAGTCAGCGCCGAAATAGCCGGGCCCGAGAAGGCCAAGCCCGCCGGCCCGTGTCACTGCCGCGGCGAGCCTGCCGCCGGAGACGGCGCCCATCGGCGCCAGCAGAACCGGATGCCGGATATGAAGACGCTTCGTAAGCTCGGTCGCCAGGGCCATCCCTCGATCTCCCGTCATGCTCCGCGGGACCAGAATCCGAGAGCACCCGGGAGAGACAAGCGCATTATGGGGATCGGCGGAATGCAATTTCGCCGGGTCTACCCCCTATGCGCTAATAGCCCCATGCACTAATAGCCAAGTGCGCAGCCGTCCTTGCGCGGATCGGAGCCCGCCGTCAGCGTACCGGCCTTCCAGTCGATGAAGATCGCCTGGCCGCCGCCATGCGGCGCATTAGGCACGACGCAGCGATGGCCCTTGGCCTCGAGCCCCTTGACGGTCTTGGCATCGACGCCGCGCTCCACCTCGACCATTCCCCGATCGGGGAAGACCCGCGGTCCGTCGAGGGCCGCCTGCGGATCCATATCGAAATCCAGCATGTTGGTAAGGAGATGCACATGGCCGAAGGGCTGGAAGTCGCCGCCCATGACGCCATACGGCATCATGGCGCGGCCGTCGCTGACCGCCATGCCGGGCATGATGGTGTGCATCGGACGCTTGCGCGGCGCGATCGCATTGGGATGCCTGGGATCGAGGCGGAAGCTCGCCCCGCGGTTCTGCAGCCAGACCCCGCTCTTCGGCGCCACCAGCCCGCTGCCGAAGGAGAGATAGACCGAGTTGATCAGGCTGACCGCATTGCGGTCGCGATCGACCACGGTGAGATAGACAGTATCCGCCGGCTGCAGCAGTGGCGGCACCAGCTTGGTCATGGCGCGCTTCGGGTCGATCTCCTTGCGGAGCCGATTGGCATAGTCCATGGAAAGAAGGCGCTCCACCGGCACATGGACATGGTCCGGATCGGCGATCAGCGCATCGCGGTCGCGATAAGCGAGCCGCCCCGCCTCGATCATGAGATGGAAGCGCTCCGCCCCGAAGGGTGCGAGCTCCGAGAAATCGAAGCCGGACAGGATGTGAAGCATCAGGAGCGCCGTCAGCCCCTGGTTGTTCGGCGGCATCTGATAGATGTCGACGCCGCGATAGTGGCCGCGGACCGCTTCTACATAGTTGCCCGTAACCGCGGCGAAATCATCCAGGGTATGAAGCCCGCCGAGACTGCGCAGATAGCCCACCATATCCTCGGCCACGGGGCCGAGATAGAAGCCGTCGCGCCCCTTGGCCGCGATGATCTTCAGGGTGGCGGCGAGCCCGGGCTGGCGGAATCGCTCGCCCGCGCGGGGGCTTCGGCCCTGGGGCAGGAGGATCCGCGCGGCATTGGGATCCTGAGCGAGGCGCTCGGCGGTCAGGTCCCAGTCGAAGGCGACCCGGTCATGGACCACGAAGCCTTCCTCGGCATAACGGATGGCAGGCTGAAGCAGCTCGTCGAGCCCGCGGCTCCCGTGATCCTCGACGATCCGCGTCCAGGCATCGACCAAACCCGGCACGCTGACCGAATGCGGGCCGAACAGCGGCATCTCCTCGAATCCGCGCTCGCGATACCAGTCGACCGTCGCGGCTTGTGGAGAATGGCCCGAGCCGTTGAAGGCGATGACCTTCGATCCGCCGCCCGGCGCGTAGAGCATGAATCCATCGCCGCCGATGCCTGTCGATTGCGGTTCGACCACGGCGAGCACGGCGGCCGCGGCGATCGCTGCGTCGACCGCATTGCCGCCGCTCCTCAGGATCTCGATGGCGGTGAGTGTGGCAAGAGGATGCGACGTCGCCGCGGCACCTTCTGTCACGCGGATCGGCGAACGGCCAGGAAGCTGGAAATCGCGCATGAGATCAGCCTTTTCGAAAGGAGCTAGGGATAGAGACCAAGCAGCATGGCGCGCTGTCGCGTCAGCGCGAAGACGCAATCGATGGCCGGCGTGGGAAGCTCCACCATGCGTCCGAGCTCCGCCACCGCGCCGACGATGGCGTCGAGCTCGATGGGCCGGTTGCGCTCGAAGTCCTGCAGCATGGAGGTCTTGTGATCGCCGATGGCAGCCGCGCCGTCGATGCGGCGCTCGACATCGATGGGCATGGTGATCCCGAATTTGGCGGCGATGGCCTCGGCCTCGTCCATGATGCGGCGCACGAGCGCCCGGGTGGTGGGGTCGGTGCAGATCTGGCGCAAGGTCCCGCCGGTCAAGGCGCTGATGGGGTTGACGGCGACACTGCCCCAGAGCTTGACCCAGATCTCGGTCCGGATGTCGGTCTTGACCGGCGCCTTGAAGCCGGCGCGGATCATCGCGCGGCTCAGGGTCCCGACCCGCGCCGAGCGGCTGCCATCGGGCTCACCGAGGCTGAAGCGGTCGCCGGAGATATAGCGCACCACCCCCGGCGCCACCACCTCCGCCGCCGGATAGACGACGCAGCCGATGACGCGCTCAGGCCCGATGCCGGCCCATTGCTTGTCCTGGGGATCGAGGCTCACCAGGCGCCGGTCGCGCCATGGGCCCTCGAGACCGTAGAAATACCACCAGGGCAGGCCGTTCACCGCCATGACCACCGCGGTCGAGGGTCCGAGCAGCGGCTGCATGGCCTCGACCACGCCGGCGACCGCCGAGGCCTTGAGGGCGATGATGACGTAGTCCTGCACGCCCGCCTCGCCGGCGCTGCCGGCGAGCTTCGGCGCGACGGTGACGTCCTTGCCCCCGGCCTCGAGCTTGAGGCCCCGCTCGCGCATGGCCGCGAGATGGGGGCCGCGGGCGATGAGCGTGACATCCTCCCCCGCCGCCGCGAGCCGCGCGCCCATGAGCCCGCCGATGGCCCCGGCACCGAAGACGCAGATCTTCATGCGATCGAGAATCCCATC
>DATFRE010000229.1:0-21158 GCA_035263545.1 Dongiaceae bacterium | reverse complement strand
AACAGCGCTTCCGAGGCATAGATGTTGCCGATGCCGGCCACGAGCCGCTGGTCGAGGAGGGCCGCTTTGATGGGCGTGCGCTTGCCCGCAAGCGCTTGCGCGAGGCGCGGACCGTTGAACTCGGGGCTGAGAGGTTCCGGTCCGAGACCCTTCAACAGCTTGTGCTCCGCCAGCTTGGCTGCCGTCGTCAGATCCATGAATCCGAAGCGCCGCGCGTCGTTGAAGCGAAGCGTGATATCGCCCTCGGCGAAGAAGACGACATGGTCGTGAATCTCGAGCTCCGGCTCGCCCTTGCCCAGCAGCATGCGTCCGGTCATCCCCAGATGGCAGATCAGGACCTTGCCGTCGTCGAGATAGATCAGGATGTATTTCGCCCGCCGTCTGATGTGCTCGATCCGCCGCCCGGTCAGGCGCCGGGCGAAGCCGGCAGGCAAGGCGAAGCGCAGATCCGGCCGGCGCTGCAGCACGCGGATCAGGCGCCGTCCCTCCAATCGCGCGGCAAGCCCGCGGCAGACGGTCTCGACTTCAGGCAGCTCGGGCATGACAGGGCTTTCTGCGGCGTAATATTTCTATTTGTAACAGGCGATTGGCCGTGATGTATTCGGCCCGGCGATCGATCGGCGACTCGCGTCACATAGGCAAAAAGGGGTCATGGCGTCCAGCCCTTCCAGCTCAGCCTCCTCGACACCGAAGGAGCGCGGGCAATTCGGCTTGGCCGAACCGGCGGTGCCGCCGGCGACGGAGGGCGAGCAGCGCCTCCTCGAGATCTGGCAGGAGGTCCTCGACATTCGCGGCCTCGGCGTCGAGGACGATTATTTCGAGCTCGGCGGGGATTCCCTGGTGGGTCTCATTCTGTTCGGAGAGATCGAGCGCGGCTTCGGCCAGGCACTGCCGGTTTCTGTCCTGCTCGATTGCCCGACCGTGCGCCTCCTCGTCAAGCGGCTGGAAGAGAGCACTGCACCCGCGGTTGCTCCCTCGGCGCCTGTGGTCGCCGTTCCGCGCGCCACGCCCGTAATCCGGCGCGAGGCCGTGCAGCGCCCCGTGATCGCCATCCGCGCCGAGGGCAGCCTGCCGCCGCTCTTCTTCACCCATACGATCCTGGGCGATGTGGTCTTCGTCCGCCAGTTCCTGCCCTATCTGCCGCCGGAGCAGCCGCTCTACGCGATCCAGGCGCGCGGGCTCGAGGGCGAGGATGCGCCTCATAGCGATTTCGAGGAGATGGCTGCGGATTTCGTGAAGCTGATCCGGCGGGTCCAGCCCGCGGGGCCCTATTTCCTCGCCGGGCTCTGCGACGGGTCGCTGACCGCCGTCGAGATGGCGCGGATCCTGCGCGCCGCCGGCGAGGAGGTCGCCTTTGTCGGCCTGGTCGATCCGCGCACCAATCCGGTCGAGGTCCCCTGGCTCTACTGGACCGATCCGGAGGCGCTCCCGACGCGGCTCCGGCGCTGGGCGATCCGCCGGACCCTCCATCTTCGGCGCCGGGTCGGACCTTTGATCGGCTGGAATCCGCCGGAGGAAACTATCGAACGGCCTGCTCAGGGTGCGGAGATGGAGCGCCGGCATCTTGCCATCCGGGTCGGCATGACCGTGGCGCTCAAGGCCTATCGGCCGAAGCCCTATGGCGGCGCCATCACGATCTTCGCCTCCACCGACCGCATCGGCCGGGTCCGCGACCGCAGGCCGGGCTGGTCGGCGCTGGCCCGTCAATGGGTGCTCCATCCCATCGCCACCGCCCATGTCGATATTTTCGGCACCGGCCTTCCGCAGCTCGGCGGCCGCTTGCGGGAATCGCTGGACGAGGCCCTCGGCCCCCGCTCGAAGGCCCGAGCGGCCTAGCGGAAAGCCTATCCCTGCGCCACGATCGCCAGGCGCCCGCCCTGGAGGGCGGTGCGGCAGGCGGCGCGCTGGATCTTCCCGCTGGTGGTCTTGGCGACGGCGCCCGGCGCCAGCAGCGCAAGCCGGCCGATGGTCAGGCCGTGATCCATGGCAACGGCCTTGCGGATTGCCCGGATGACGGCGGCATGATCGCCGCTCTCGACATTGCGGGGTGAGGCCAGCTCCGCCAGCACGGCCAGGACCGTGCCTTCGTCATCGTCGATGGTGAAGGCGGCGACACAGCCGGCCCGGATCATGGGATGGCTCTGCTCGACGGACCACTCGATCTCCTCGGGATGGTGGTTGCCGCCATTGGCGATGATCAGGTCCTTCTTCCGGCCGACGATGTAGACCTGTCCGTCCTCGACGAAACCGAGATCGCCCGTGCGCAGGAAGGGGCCTTCGCCGCTGTCCTCGGTTCGCGCTGCGAAGAACTCCTGGCTTGCGTCGGCGCGATTCCAATAGCCGCGGCCCAGCGCGCCATGGGCGACCCAGATCTCGCCGATCTCCCGCGATGCCCGCAACCGGCGGGTCTCCGGGTCGAGGATGCGGATGGTGGCGCCCGCGACCGGATTGCCGCAGCTCGGGATATGGCGCACAGCCGCCTCGTCTTCGGCGATCTCCACACGGTCCTGCTCCAGGGCAGCCGCCCTCAGGGTGAGGACCCGTGGCTCCGCCGCCGCGTCGGGTTTGGGACCGGAGACCAGCAGGGTCGCCTCGGCCAGGCCATAGGAGGGATAGAAGCTGCTCTTGCGGAACCCGCAGGGCGCAAATCTCTCGGCGAAGGCGGCGAGCGTCTTGGCCCGCACCGGCTCGGCGCCATTGCCGGCAAACCGCCAGGCGCTGAGATCCAGCCCGGCGAGCTCCGCCTCGGCAATCCGGCGCAGGCAATGGTCATAGGCGAAGTTCGGGCCGGCGCTGTGGGTCGCGGCATAGCGCGTCATGGCGGCGAGCCAGCGATAGGGGTGCTGGATGAAGCTCGCCGGCGACATGACGATGCAAGGGATGCCGGCGAAGATCGGGTGCAGCAGGCCCTGCACCAGCCCGTAGTCATGGTAATGCGGCATCCAGCAGACGAAGCGGCTCTCAGGGTCATAGCCATAAGCTCGACTGATGATCTCCATCATCCGCATTAGCTCGCGCTGGCCGACGACGACGCCTTTGGGGGTCGAGGTGGAGCCGGAGCTGTATTGCAGATAGGCGATGTCGTCCGGGCTCTCTCGTCGAGGCCGCCAGGCGCCGGCGCTCCCGGGCGTGATCGCCGAGGTGTCGAGCTGGGCCGTGCGGCAGAGATCGGGCGCCTGCTCGGCAAGAGCGCCGATGCTGGCCAAGAGCTCCCCCGTGGAGAGCAGGATCGAGGGCCGGGCGTCGTTGAAAGTGGCGAGGAGCTGGGCAAGGGTCCGGCCGCGATGGCCGAGCGTATCTGCCGGCGCCGCCACTGGGATGATCCCCGCATAGAGGCAGCCCATGAAGGCGGTGATGAAGTCGAGCCCCGCCCGGTAGAGCAGCAAAGCCCGGTCGCCCGGGGTGCGGCCGGCGAGCGCCATCGCAACATCCCGGGCACCGGCGTCGAATTCCCGCCAACTCAGGCGCCGGGCCTCGGCCTCGCCGTCCTTCAGATGGACGAAGGCCTCGCCTTCGGGATCTCTGGCCGCGCGCGCCTGAAGCCGCTGCGCCAATGTTTCAGCGGAATCGATCTCGATCGGCGATGACAAGGGAGCTCCTGGGGATTCGGATGGGGTTGAATTTTAGTTCAAGGGGGCGTCCGCCGCCAAGGCGCCCGCCGGCCATGCCCGCCTAAGTAGCGTGTTCCCGGACGCCGCGCTATGTTCCCCGCCATGGAAAGCGACAAGGCCTGGTTCGGCTTCCAGCGGGTCGAGACCTCGGAGAAGCCCCATCTGGTGCGCGATGTTTTCGAGCGCGTCGCCGGGCGCTACGACCTCATGAACGATCTGATGTCCGGGGGCATTCATCGTCTGTGGAAGGGAGCCCTGATCGACTGGCTGGCCCCCCGGCCGGGCCAATTCCTGCTCGATGTCGCCGGCGGCACCGGCGACATCGCCCAGCGCTTCCTGGCGCGAACGGGCGCAAGCGGGCGGGCGGTGGTCTGCGATTTGACCCCTGCCATGCTCGTGGTCGGACGCGACCGGGCCATCGACCGGGGTATCGTCAGCGGAATCAATTGGGTGGCGGGAGATGCACAATCTCTGCCGCTGGCCGATCGCAGCGTCGATGCCTATACCATCGCCTTCGGGCTGCGCAATGTCGCCGAGATCGACAAGGCGCTTGCCGAAGCGCGCCGGGTTCTGAAGCCCGGCGGGCGCTTCCTCTGCCTCGAGTTCAGCCAGGTCGTCCTGCCCCAGCTCAAGCAGCTCTACGACCTCTATTCCTTTCAGGTCCTGCCCTGGATGGGGCGCATCGTGGCGGGGGACCGCGACGCCTATCTCTATCTGGTGGAGAGCATCCGCCGCTTCCCGCCCCAGCAGGAGCTGATCGATCGCATGACGGCGGCAGGGCTGGAGCGGGCGAGCTATCGCAACCTCTCCGGCGGTATTGCGGCCCTCCATTCCGCCTGGCGCATCTGAGACGGCAGGGCGGTTTGTTTCGCGCCTGTCGCAACATCGCCCGGCTGACGACGGTCGCACGCGTCCTGGCCCGGCACGGGGCCCTCGCCCTTTTCCTGCAACAGATCGAGGGGGCGGGGCTGGCGCCCGCGATCCTGTTCCTCGCGCGCGTCTTCTCCGGCGCGAAGGAGGCGGGCCGACCCGGCGAGAGGCTCGCCGCTGCCCTCATCGACCTCGGCCCCGTGTTCATCAAGCTGGGTCAGATCCTCTCCACCCGCTCCGACATCCTGGGGGAGGAGGTTGCCCAGGATCTCGCCCTGCTGCAGGACCGGCTGCCCCCCTTTGCCGGGTCCGAGGCCATCGTCCTGCTCGAGGCCGAGCTCCGCCAGCCGCTGGAGGCGTTGTTCCTTTCCTTCGACGAGACCCCGGTTTCCGCCGCTTCCATCGCCCAGGTGCACTACGCCGTCACCAGCGAGGGGGAACCGGTGGCGGTCAAGATCCTGCGGCCAGGGATCGAGGAGGCCTTTGCCCGCGATCTCGATCTCATGTTCTGGATCGCCGAATGGATGGAGCGCAGCCAGCCGCGGCTGCGCCGCTTCAAGCCGCTGGCGGTGGTCAAGACCTTCCGCGCCATGATCCGCATCGAGCTGGATCTGCGCCTGGAGGCGGCTGCCGCGGCCGAGCTGGCGGAGAACTTCGCCGGCGATCCGACCTATCGCGTGCCCCGGGTCGATTGGCGCCGCACCACGCGCCGGGCCCTCACCCTGGAGCGCCTGACCGGGATCCGCATGGACGACCGCGAAGGCATGCTTGCGGCCGGGCTCGATATCGATCTCGTGCTGGCCCGGGCGGCGGCGATCTTCTTCAAGCAGGCCTTCCGCGATGGCTTCTTCCATGGCGACCAGCATCCCGGGAACATGTTCGTCGATGGCGAGGGCAATATCGGTGCCGTCGATTTCGGCATCATGGGTCGGCTCGACCGCAAGACCCGCTACTACCTCGCCGACACGCTGCTGGGCTTCCTGGAGCGCGATTACTGCCGCGTCGCAGAGGTGCAGTTCGCCGCCGGCTTCGTGCCGGCGGGCCAGTCGCTGGCGGAGTTCACCCAGGCCTGCCGCTCGATCGGCGAGCCGATCTTCGGCCGCTCCCTCGAGGAGATCTCCTTCGCTCAGGTGCTGGGCCAGCTCCTGCGGCTCTCGGAAGCCTTCGAGATGGAGGCCCAACCCCAGCTCCTGCTGCTGCAGAAGAACATGCTGATGGCCGAAGGCGTAAGCCGCCAGCTCAACCCAGCCCTCAATATCTGGACGCTGGCCCAGCCTCTTGTCGCGGACTGGATGCGTGAGAATCGCGGGCCCGAGGCGCGGATCGCCGAGGGAGTTCGTGATCTCGCCCGCATCGCCGGGCGGCTGCCGGAGCTCTTGGCGGATATGGAGACCATCGCCGGCACGGCCCGGCGCGGCATCCGCATCGATCCCGAGACCATGGCGGCCCTTCGCCACCTCAACAACGAGGACCGCCGCTCCCTCAATTGGCATATCTGGCTTGCTGCGGCCCTCGCCGTCCTCGTCCTGCTGATCCTGCGATAGGAATGGAGACGTTTCTTCCCCTCTGCCGTCATGGCCGGGCGAAGTCCCGGCCATCCACGTCGGCATGCAGGAGGAGGCTTCCGCAAGCTAAGCTCGCTCTCTCAGCCGTCATGGTCGGCGAAGGCCGACCATCCACGAATTTGCCTGCCCTGAATCCTGACTCCCGCGGACTATCGAGGGTCCATCCCCCATGTCGATGAAGCGCACCGCCCTGGTGACGGCGCTCTGGTCCATGGGAGAGAGCTGGGGCCTGCGCATCGTCTCGGCCGGGGTCTTCCTGCTGCTTGCCCGGCTCATCGAGCCGGCGGCCTTCGGGCTTGCGGCGCTGGCCCAGGTCTATCTCATGGCGGTGCAGACCCTTTCCGACCAGGGCCTCACCACCGCCCTCATCCAGCGCGAAACCATCGAGGAGGCCCACAAGAATTCCGCCTTCTGGGCCAATCTCGCCGTCGGCCTCGCGCTCATGGGGCTCACAATCCTCTTTGCCGGTCCACTGGCCGGGCTCTATGGCGAGCCGCGGCTGGCGCCGGTGCTGCAGTGGTATTCGCTGGCGCCCTTTCTCACCTCGATCTCCGTCGTTCAGGTCGGCCTCGCCCGGCGCGAGCTGCGCTTCCGCGAGCTGGCGCTGCGCCAGACCGCGGGCGCGGTGGTCGGTGGAGCGGTCGGTATTGCCATGGCCTTCGCGGGCATGGGGGTCTGGGCCCTGGTAGGCCAGGGCCTCGTCACCCAGGCGGTCGGGGTCGTGATCCTCTGGGCCATCGTCGACTGGCGCCCGCGCCTCGTTTTCTCCCGGCGCCATTTCCGCGATCTCTTCGGCTTCGGCTTCAGTGTCCTGGTAACCAATCTGCTGCGGATTTTCGGCGGCCAGGCGGACCGGCTGCTGCTGGGCTTCTATTTCGGGGCGGCCGAGGTCGGCTATTACAGCGTCGCCCAGCGCCTGGTGACCATCATCACCGACTTCGTGGCCGGCAGCACCGAGCGTGCCGTGGTGCCGCTCTTCTCCAGGATCCAGGGCGATCGCGCGCGGGTGGCCCGCGGCCTGATCACCGCCCAGCGCCTGCTCAGCCTGACGGTGATCCCCGCCTTCGTCGGGCTCGCGGCCGTGGCACCCTCCCTGATCCGGGTTGCCGTCGGCGATCAGTGGATGCCGAGCATTCTGCCGACCCGGATCCTCGCCTTCTTCTCCCTGGCCTATTGTCTGGGTTTCTTCTTCGGCCAAGTCGTTACGGCCCTGGGGCGGCCGACCATTCGCCTCGGCGTCGTCCTCGCCCAGTCCCTGGCCCAGGCCGGGTCCTGCCTGATCGGCGTCGCCTGGGGCATCCCCGGGGTCGCGGTCGCCATGGCCGTCACCCAGATCGTCTTCTACGGCGTCGAGCTCGCGGTGCTGCGGCGCATGGTCCGCTTCTCGGTGCCGTCCTATCTGGCGGAGGCCCTGGTGCCGGCGCTGGCCGCCACGGCCATGGCCGCCGCGGTTCTGGGCATCGATCACGCCCTGGCTGGCCAGCGCGCCGCCCTTCAGGTCGTTGCCGAGATCGTAGCCGGGGCGCTGGTCTATGGCGCGCTTCTGCTCCTTTTCGCCCGCGGCCGGATCCGGGAGCTGGTCGGGCTGTTCAGGGGCCTGCGCGGATAGCCCGGCTTGCGGGCTTCTGTCCGATTTCCTACCTTCTAGCTCAGGAGTTCCCATGCTGGCCGGCAAGCGCATACTGCTCGTCATCTCTGGCGGCATCGCCGCCTATAAGAGCCTGGAGCTGATCCGTCGGCTGCGGGAGCGCGGCGCGCTCGTTCGCGCCATCCTGACCAAGGGCGGGGCTCAGTTCGTAACCCCGCTGTCGGTGGCGGCTCTCAGCGAGAGCAAGGTCTATCAGGATCTCTTTTCCCTCACCGATGAGAGCGAGATGGGCCATATCCGGCTGTCGCGGGAATTGGATCTGATCGTCGTGGCGCCGGCCAGCGCCGATCTCCTGGCCAGGCTGGCCCATGGGCTGGCGGATGATCTCGCCTCCACCACGCTGCTCGCCGCCGACAAGCCGATCCTGATCGCCCCCGCCATGAACATGATGATGTGGGCCCATCCGGCGACCCAGGCGAACATCGCGACCCTGAAGGCGCGCGGCCTCCGCCAGATCGGCCCCGAATCGGGCGACCTCGCCTGCGGCGAGGTAGGCGGCGGTCGCATGGCCGAGCCGATGGAGATCCTGGCAGCCATCGAAGCTTATTTCGGCACCGCGGCGCCTTTGAGCGGCCGGCGGGCCATCGTCACCAGCGGGCCCACCATCGAGCCTCTCGACCCGGTGCGCTTCATCGCCAACCGCTCCTCCGGCAAGCAGGGCCACGCCATTGCGGCGGCACTGGCGCGACGGGGTGCGACAACGGTTCTGGTCGCCGGCCCGACCGCCGAGCCGGATCCCGCGGGGGTGGAGGTGCGCCGCATCGAGAGCGCGGAGGAGATGCTGGCTGCCTGCCGCGCCGCGCTCCCCGCCGATATTGCGGTCTGCGCCGCGGCGGTCGCCGATTTCCGCCCGGCGAAGGTGGCGGCGCAGAAGATCAAGAAGGGAACGGCAGCGCCGCTGCCCATCGAGCTCACCCGCAATCCCGACATCCTCGCGACCCTCTCGGCGCCCGGCAATGCGCGGCCGCGGATCGTCGTCGGTTTCGCCGCCGAGACCGAGGACCTGATCGCGAATGCGAAGAAGAAGCTCGCCGCCAAGGGCTGTGACCTGATTCTCGCCAATGATGTCTCGGCTGGCACCGGCACCTTCGGCGGGACGGAGAACACGGTTCATCTGGTCGCCGCCGATGGGGTGGAGAGCTGGCCCCGCCTCAGCAAGCAGGAGGTGGCGGAGCGGCTGGCCGACACGATCGAGCGCCGTCTCGCCCGCTCGGCCTGAGATCCGTGACACCGATCGAAGTTCCCCTGCAGCGCCTGCCCCATGGCGCTGGCCTGCCTCTGCCCAGCTATGCGACGGTGGATGCGGCGGGTCTCGACCTGCTGGCGGCGGTGGCGGAGCCGATCGAGCTCGCTCCCGGCGCGCGGCGCCTGGTCCCGACGGGAATTTCGATCGCGCTGCCCCCGGGCTATGAGGCCCAGCTCCGCCCGCGCTCTGGCCTGGCGCTCAAGCATGGCGTCACGTTGCTCAACAGTCCCGGCACGATCGATGCCGACTACCGCGGCGAGGTGGGTGTCATCCTGATCAATCTGGGCGAGGCGCCCTTTCGGCTCCAGCGTGGCGACCGCATCGCCCAGCTCGTCATCGCGCCCGTGGCCCGCCTCGCCTGGCGCGAGAGCGAGGCCCTGCCCGAAAGCGCCCGGGGTGCGGGCGGCTTCGGCTCGACGGGCCAGCGATGACCGCGCTGACCGACAGCCAGCTCGAGCGCTACGCCCGCCATGTGATCCTCGATGAGGTGGGAGAAGCGGGACAGGAGAAGCTGCTGGCCTCGAGCGTGCTCGTGCTGGGTGCCGGCGGCCTCGGCTCGCCCATGCTGCTCTATCTGGCGGCGGCGGGTGTGGGGCGCATCGGCATCGTCGATGACGATGCGGTCGAGCTCTCGAACCTTCAGCGCCAGATCATCCATGGAACGGCGAGCCTCGGCCGCTCCAAGGTCGCGAGCGCGAAGGAGACGATCGCCGCCATAAATCCGGAAATCACCGTCGAGGCCCATGCGCAGCGCCTCACCGCGGCCAACGCGGCGGCGCTCGTATCCGGCTACGATCTCATCGCCGATGGCAGCGACAATTTCGCCACACGATACCTGCTGACCGATGCCTGCTATCTGGCGCGCAAGCCCCTGGTTTCAGCAGCACTGCTGCGCTTCGATGCCCAGCTCTCGGTCTTCAAGGCTTATCTCGGCCCGCCGCATCCCTGCTACCGCTGCCTCTTTCCCGAGCCGCCGCCGGCCGATCTCGTTCCGCGCTGTGAGGAGGCCGGCATCTTCGGCGCTATCGCCGGCAGCATCGGCGCGCTTCAAGCGACCGAGGTGCTGAAGGAACTCCTCGGCCTGGGCGAAAGCCTCTCGGGGCGACTCCTTATATATGATGGCCTGGCGACGGAGTTCCGGACCCTGCGCATCCCGCGCGATCCTGCCTGCCGTCTCTGCGGCGCCCAAGCGACGATCCACGATCTATCGGAGCACAAGCGCTAGGGTTTGCGCGGCGGTTTTGTATTCTTCTTCGCCCGCCGCTGCAGCCACTTCGTCACATGCTCATGCACCTGGCTTGCGGCGAGCTCCGCGGCTTTGACGCGCTCGGCGGCGAGGCGTCGCTGTTCCGTCGAGGAGGTTCTTGGCATCGAAGACCTCTCGCTTTGTGCGCCGCGCGAGCCTGCGCGGCGCTCGAGCGTAACAACAACAAGACTTGGAGCGTTCCGCCCTTGGCGGAAATGCTTTAAGGCTTCTTGTAGCTCACCCGCCACACCACGCCGCCGGCATCGTCGGCGATGAGCAGGCTGCCATCCGCGGCCACGGCAAGCCCGGTGGGCCGGCCCCAGACCTGGGCCGGGCTCGTACCTCCCAGCCAGAAACCGGTCAGGAAATTTTCGTAATAACCCTGGGGCCGTCCGTCCTTGAAGGGGACGCGCACGATCTTGTACCCGGTGGGCTCGGCCGAGTTCCAGGAACCGTGCAGGGCCACGAAGGCATCGCCCTTGTACTCGGCGGGGAACATGCTGCCTTCGTAGAAGACGAGGCCCAGCGGTGCCGAATGGGACTGGAACAGCAGATCCGGCGTCAGGGTCTTCGCCACCATCTCGGGCCGGCTCGGAAAATCGGGCTGCGGGTGATGGCCGATATAGGCATAGGGCCAGCCATAGAATCCGCCCTCCTGCAGCCGGGTCAGGAAATCAGGCACCAGCCCATCGCCCAGCCCGTCGCGCTCATTGACCACGGTGTAGAGATCGTTGGTCCCCGGATAGAAGGCGATACCCACGGGATTGCGCAGGCCCGAGGCGTAGGTCCTCTGGTCGCTGCCATCGGCGGCGAAGCTCTGGACCGAGGCATGGGGCAGGGGATCCTCGCCGATATTGCTCTCCGACCCGATGGCGATGAAGAAGCGCTTGCCGTCGGGGGCGAAGGCGACATTGCGGGTCCAATGAAGCACGCCGGCCCCGAAGGCGCCGGGCGGGGTCACCCGCTCCGGTTGGCTCGCCGCCCGGTTGCCCTCATCCAGCGCCACGCGCCAGAGTCCGTCGGTCGCGCCGATATAGAGATAGCCGCCCTGGACGGCGAGGCCGTGTGGCCGATGCAGGCCCGCGGCGAACACCGTTCTGAGATCGGCCCGGCCATCGCCGCTCTCATCGCGCAGCAACAGGACCTGGCCCAGCCTCGGCATGGCGAGAAAGACATCGCCATTGGGCGCCACCGCCATCCAGCGCGGATTGTCGAGGCCGTCCGCAAACGCGTTGACGCTGAAGCCCGGGGGCAGGCGGAAGGGCGGCGGAGAGGGACGAGCGACGAGATCGGCAGTGTTGTCGACTGACTCCGTTGCATAGGGCGCGGGCAGCCGCGCGGGATCGATCTGGATAGGTTGGCCCGGCGCCTGATCGGGAAGATCGGCCGCCCCCGCGGCCTGCATGGCCAGGAGCAGCGTGCCGAAAAAAATCACGAAGAGGCGGGGAAGGGAAGCCGGGCTCACCTCCTTGAAGTGGAGCGCGCTCTGCCTCCTGCCAAGCGGTCGGCGCTTCGAAAACTCAGCGCATGAGGGCGGCCACGCCGGGTAGCGTCTTGCCCTCGAGCCATTCCAGGAAGGCGCCGCCGGCGGTGGAGACATAAGAGAAGCGCTCCACCACACCCACGGCGGCCAGCGCTGCCACGGTATCGCCGCCGCCGGCGACCGAGAGCAGCTTCCCCTTGTCCGTCAGCGCCGCGGCGGCACGGGCCACGGCGATGGTGCCGGTATCGAAGGGTGGCGTCTCGAAGGCACCCACCGGTCCGTTCCAGACCAGGGTATGGCAGGTGGCGAGCCGCACCGCGAGATCGGCGGCCGTTGCCGGCCCCACATCCAGGATCATGCGATCCGCCGGCACCGCTTTGATGTCCACGATCGCCGTGGCAAGCCTGGGCTTGAGCGCCTCGGCCACCACCGCATCCACCGGCAGCACAACCTCGGTGCCGCGGGCCTCGGCCTTTTCCAGGATATCGCGCGCGGTATCGGCCATCTCCCGCTCGGCCAGGGACTTGCCGATAGAGATCCCCTTGGCATGGAGGAAGGTGTTGGCCATGCCGCCGCCGATCACCAGGAGATCGACCTTGCTCACCAGATTGCCCAGGAGGTCGAGCTTGGTCGAAACCTTGGCGCCGCCGACGATGGCCATCACCGGCCGCTTCGGCTCGGCGAGCGCCTTGCCGAGATGCTCCAACTCCGCCTGCATCAGCCGTCCCGCGGCGGCGGGCATCAGATGGGCGATGGCCTCGGTCGAGGCATGGGCCCGATGGGCGCAGGAGAAGGCGTCGTTGACATAGAGGTCGCCCTCGGCGGCGAGCGCACGGGCGAAGGCGGGATCGTTCTTCTCCTCCTCGGCATGGAAACGCAGGTTTTCCAGCAGCGCGACGCCGCCCGGCGCGAGAGCGTTGATGACCTTCCCCGCCGCCGGCCCGACGCAATCCTCGGCAAAGGCGACAGGCTTGCCCTCGAGCACGCCGGAAAGGGCTGATGCGATCGGCTTCAGTGACATTTCGGGGACGCGCTTGCCGTCGGGCCGACCGAAATGGGACAGCACCACGATCCTGGCTCCGCGGGCCGCCAGCTCGCGAATGGTGACGGCCCCCCGCTCGATGCGGGTCAGGTCGGTCACCTTTCCGCCCTTCATGGGCACATTGAAATCGGCGCGCAGGAGCACGCGCTTGCCGGCGACGTCGAGGTCATCGAGGGTGTGGAAGCTTGTCATCTGCGGATCATCCAAGGAAGGCAGGCTGGAGGGAAGCTGGACCATAAGAGGAAACTTGCCCCAATCGCAATTCCCCGTCGGACCGCCTATGTTTAGCCCGCAGTATAGTCTCGGGGGTGAAGGGAGAGGTTGGGACGCGATGCAGCGGGCGACGGCAAGCGAGACGCCGGCCTATCCTTGGCTGAAGTCCTATCCCGCCGACGTTGACTGGGGGGCGGAGATCCCCGTCAAGCCGATGCACCTGCTGCTCGAGGAGGCGGCCGCCCGCTTCGCCGGCCGCATTTGCATCGACTTCCTCGACCGGCGCTACAGTTTCACCGAGATCGGCCGCCTGGCGGACCGGGCGGCCAAGGGCTTTCAGGCGCTCGGCGTCTGTCCGGGCGTCAAGGTCGGGCTGCATCTGCCCAACTGCCCCTATTCCGTCATCTGCTATTACGCGGTGCTGAAGACGGGCGGCACGCTGGTCAATTTCAACCCTCTCTACAGCACCCGCGAGCTTGCCCACCAGATCGAGGATTCCGAGACCGACATCATGGTGACCCTGGATGTCGCCTCGCTCCATGACAAGCTCGCCCCGCTGATCGGCGCCTCGCGGCTGAAGCATGTGGTGGTCTGCCGCCTGGCCCAGGCGCTGCCCTTCCCGCGCAACTTGCTCTATCCCTGGGTCATGCGCCATGAGGTGGCGCGGATCCCGGCGGACGCGATCCATCTCCTCTTCGCCCGATTGATCGCCAATGACGGCAATCCCTCGCCCGTGGAGATCGATCCGGATCGCCACATCGCCCTGCTGCAATATACCGGTGGGACGACGGGCGTGCCGAAGGCGGCGATGCTGACCCATGCCAATCTCTACGCCAATACCGAGCAATGCGCGCGGTGGTTTGCCGGTGCGCCGGCCGGGCCGCGGCGCATCCTGGGGATCCTGCCGCTGTTCCACGTCTTCGCCATGACGGTGATCATGAACTGGTCGCTGCATCAGGGCGCGGAGATGATCCTGATGCCGCGCTTCAAGCTGAAGGATCTGCTGCGCACAATCACCCGCAAGAAGCCGACGGCGCTCGCCGGCGTGCCCACTTTATTCAATGCGATCCTGAACGCGCCGGATCTCGCCCGCTACGATCTCAGCTCCCTGCATTATTGTGTCTCCGGCGGGGCGGCGCTCTCCCATGAGCTGCGCACGCGCTTCGAGAAGGCCATCGGCACCAAGGTCCTGGAAGGCTATGGCCTCAGCGAGACCTCGCCGGTGGTCTGCTGCAATCCCGTTAACCCGCCCGATGCCGTTCCGCCGCCGCCGGGCGCGGTCGGGCTGCCCTATCCCAGGACCGTGATCTCGATCCGCGCCGTGGATCCGCCGCATCAGATCCTGGGGCCGAGTGAGACCGGCGAGATCTGCGTCGCCGGCCCCCAGGTCACGGCGGGCTACTGGAAGCAGCCCGCCGAGACGAAGCGGGCGCTGGTGGATGGTCTTTTCGCCACGGGTGATGTCGGCCATATGGACGGAAACGGCTATCTCTTCATCACCGACCGCCTGAAGGACATGATCAACGCCAGCGGCTTCAAGATCTATCCGCGCAATATCGAGGAGGTGGTGCTGACCCACCCCGCGGTGCTGGAATGCGCGGTGGTTGGCGTGCCCGATGCCTATCGGGGCGAGACGGTGAAAGCCTTCATCGCGCTCAAGCCCGGCCAGAGCCTGACCGCCGAGGCGCTGACCGCCTTCCTCGCCGACAAGCTCTCGGCCGTGGAAATGCCGAAGCTGATCGAGTTCCGGGCGAGCCTGCCCAAGACCGCGATCGGCAAGATCTCCAAGAAGGATCTCCTCGCAGAAGGACCTCCCGCATGAAGAACATCTTCATCGCCGGCTATGTGCGCTCGCCCTTCCATTTCGCCACCAAGGGCGCGCTCGCCCGGGTGCGCCCCGACGACATGCTGGCGGCGGTGATCCAGGGCCTGCTGCAGAAGACCGGCGTGCCGCCGGAAGATCTCGAGGATCTCATCGTCGGTTGCGCCATGCCGGAAGGCGAGCAGGGGCTGAACGTCGCGCGGCTGACGGGCCTGCTCTCGGGCCTGCCCATCAGCGTCGCCGGCACCACGGTGAATCGCTTCTGCGGCTCCTCCATGCAGGCGATCCATATGGCCGCTGGTGCCATTCAACTGGGCGCCGGGGAGGCCTTCATCGCCGGCGGCATCGAATCCATGAGCCGCGTGCCGCTGGGCGGCTTCAATCCCTTGCCCAATCCCAGGCTCGCCACGGCGACCCAGGCCTATATTTCCATGGGCGAGACGGCGGAGAATCTGGCCCGCATATACAAGATCGGCCGCGAGAGGCAGGAGCAACTCGCCGTCGACAGCCATGCCCGCGCCGCCGCCGCCGAGGCTGCGGGCAAGTTTGCCGACGAGATCGTCCCCATCGCGGCGGGCAATCAGCGGGTCGAGAAGGATGGCTGCATCCGCCCGGGCACCGATCTGAAGACGCTTGCCGGCCTCAAGCCCGCCTTCGACGAGAAAGGCACCGTCACCGCCGGCACCTCCTCTCCGCTAACCGATGGTGCTGCGGCCACGCTGATCGTGAGCGAGGATTACGCCAAGGCTCATGGCCTCCAGCCTTTGGCCAAGCTTCGCAGCATCGCGGTCGCCGGCTGCGCGCCGGAGATCATGGGCATCGGCCCGGTCGAGGCGACGCGCAAGGCGCTGAAGCGTGCCGGGCTCGCTCTCAAGGATATCGATGTCATCGAGCTCAACGAGGCCTTCGCGGTTCAGGCGCTCGCCTGCATGGACGATCTCGGCATCGACTGGGCCAAGACCAATATCGACGGCGGCGCGACCGCCATCGGCCATCCGCTCGGCGCGACGGGAGCCCGCATCACCGGAAAGGCGGCGCAGATCATGAAGCGCGAGGGCAAGCATTTCGCGCTTTCCACCCAATGCATCGGCGGCGGCCAGGGCATCACGACGATCATGGAGGCGGTCTGATGGAGATCCGCCGCGCCGCGGTCATCGGCGCCGGCGTCATGGGCAGCGGCATCGCTGCCCATATCGCCAATGCCGGCCTTCCCGTCGACCTTCTCGACGTGCCGGCCAGGGAGGGTCCGCGGGATGCCATCGCGGCCGGCGCCATCGAGCGGCTGCTGAAGACCGATCCCGCCCCGCTGATGAGCCGCGACAACGCCCGGCTCATCCGCCCCGGCAATATCGAGGACGATCTCGACCGGCTGAAGGAGGTGGACTGGATCGTCGAGGCGGTTGTCGAGAAGCTCGAGATCAAGCATTCGCTCTATGCCAAGCTCGCCGGCGTGGTGAAGCCGGGGGCGATCCTCAGCTCCAATACCTCCACCATCTCGCGCCGGCGGCTGGTGGAGGGAATGCCCGAGGATCTGGCTCGGCGCTTCGCCATCACCCATTTCTTCAACCCGCCGCGCTATCTGCGCCTGCTGGAGATCGTCCCGCCGCCCGCTGATAAAACATCGGGCGTGCATGGCCAGTCGATCCAGGCACTCGCCGATTTCGCCGATCATCGACTCGGCAAATCCGTCGTCTGGTGCAAAGACACGCCGGGCTTCATCGCCAATCGCATCGGCGCCTTCTGGATCCAGAGCGCCGCAATTGGCGCCGTCGATGGCGGGCTCACGGTCGAGGAAGCCGATGCCGTGATGGGCCGGCCGCTGGGCATTCCCAAGACCGGCATCTTCGGGCTTCTGGATCTGGTCGGCCTCGACCTCCAGCCCCATGTGGATGCCTCACTCGCCGCCCAGCTCCCCAAGGATGATCCCTATCAGCCTCTGCGCCGCGACTGGCCGCTCTTCGATAAGATGATCGCCGAGGGCTATACCGGCCGCAAAGGCAAGGGCGGCTTCTATCGCCTGCTGCGCGACGGGGCCGGGAAAGAGCTCCAGGCGATCGATCTCAAGACCGGCGCCTACCGGGCGAAGCAGGAGGCGCGGCTGGAGAGCGTGGCTGCCGCCAAGGCTGGGCTGAAGGCGCTTGTGGAGCATCCGGACAAGGGCGGGCGCTATGCCTGGCAGGTCCTCGCCGGGCTGCTCAGCTATGCCGCCCGAGTGGCGCCGGAAATCGCTGATGACATCGCCGCGATCGATGGCGCCATGCGGAACGGCTACAACTGGAAATACGGACCCTTCCAGCTCATCGACCGCATGGGCGCCCGATATTTCGCCGACCGGCTGGCGGCGGAGAAAAAGCCAGTGCCGCCGCTGCTCGCCAAGGCCGTGGAGGCGGGCGGCTTCTATCGCGAGCGCGAGGGCCGGCTGGAGCAGCTGGGCTTCGACGGCAGCTGGCGCGCGATCGAGCGGCCCGCGGGGGTGCTGCTGCTGAGCGACATCAAGCGCGCGAGCAAGGCGCTCGCCGCCACCGGCTCGGCCAGCCTCTGGGATCTCGGAGACGGCGTCGCCTGCCTCGAGTTCCACAGCAAGATGAACAGCCTCGATCCCGACTCGCTGCAGCTCCTGCGCCAGTCCCTCGATCTCGTGGCCAAGCGCAAGATGAAGGCGCTGGTGATCCATAACGAGGGCGACAACTTCTCCGTCGGCCTCAATCTCGGCCTTGCTCTCTTCTCCGCCAATCTCGCCTTGTGGCCGATGATCGAGGACATGGTCCAGACGGGGCAGCAGACCTATAAGGCGGTGAAATACGCGCCCTTCCCGGTGGTGGGAGCACCTTCGGGCATGGCGCTGGGGGGCGGCTGCGAGATCCTCCTCCATTGCGCCGCGATCGTCGCCCATGCCGAGAGCTATATCGGGCTGGTGGAGGCGGGCGTCGGCATCGTGCCGGGTTGGGGCGGCTGCAAGGAATTGCTCGCCCGCGCCACGGCCCATCCGAAGGGCCATGGCCCCATGCCGCCGGTGGCCCAGGCCTTCGAGACCATCTCCACGGCGAAGGTCGCCCGCTCCGCCTTCGAGGCGAAGGAACTCGGCTTCCTCGGCGCCAAAGACGAAATCGTCATGAACCGCGACCGGCTGCTGGCCGCGGCCAAGGCCAAGGTGCTGGCGCTGGCCGACGGCTACCAGCCGCCGGCGCCGGCGAGCTTCCGCCTGCCGGGGCCCTCGGGCAAGACGGCCCTCATGCTCGCCGTCGACAACTTCGTGCGGCTGGGTAAGGCGACGGCCTATGACCGGGTCGTGGCCGAGGGGCTGGCAGATGTGCTGACCGGCGGGCCCGCTGCCGATCCCCTCGATCCCCTGCCGGAGGACAAGATCAGCCAGCTCGAGCGCCAGTGGGTGATGCATCTGCTGCGCCAGCCCAAGACGCTCGCCCGCATGGAGCACACGCTTGCCACCGGCAAGCCGCTGCGGAATTAGGGGGGCTGGTGTTCGGCGCGGCGCTCTTTTCAAGCACCTTGCTCGCCCGACCCTCACCCCTTTGGAGAGCCTGCTGATGCCCCCCTATCAAGCTCCTCTCCGCGACATGCGCTTCGTGATCTTCGAGCTGCATGGCGCGCAGTCGCTGACCCAGCTCCCCGGCTATCAGGAGGCGAGCCCCGACCTCTTTCAGTCCGTGCTCGAGGCGGCGGCCGCCTTCACCACCGAGAAGCTGCTGCCGCTGAACCGCAGCGGCGACGAGGAAGGCTCGCGCTTCGAGAACGGCACGGTGCGCACGCCGGCCGGCTTCAAGCAGGCCTATGACGAATTCGCTTCAGCCGGCTGGATTTCGCTGGCCGCCGACCCGGCCTATGGCGGGCAGGGCCTGCCGCTCGCCCTCCATGTCGCGGTCGAGGAGATGATCTGCTCGACCAATCTCTCCTTCGGCATGTTCCCGGGGCTGAGCCAGGGCGCCTACAACGCCCTCATGCTGCACGGCTCGGAGGAATTGAAGCAGCGCTATCTGCCGGGGCTGGTGGATGGCAGCGTCGCGGGCACCATGTGCCTGACCGAGCCGCAATGCGGCACGGATCTGGGGCTGGTGCGCACCAAGGCCGAGCCCATGCCGGACGGCAGCTATAGGATCACGGGCTCCAAGATCTTCATCTCCGCCGGCGAGCACGATCTGACGGAGAACATCCTGCATCTGGTTCTGGCGCGCCTGCCCGATGCGCCGGCGGGGACCCGCGGCATCAGCCTGTTCCTGCTGCCGAAGCTCCTGCCGGACCGGACCCGCAACCGCTTCTCCTGCGGCGGCATCGAGAAGAAGATGGGCATCCACGCCTCGCCCACCTGCCAGATGAATTTCGACAGCGCCACGGGCTGGCTGGTCGGCCGCGCCCATAAGGGCATGTCGGCCATGTTCACCATGATGAACGCGGCCCGCCTCGGGGTCGCCATCCAGGGCCTGGGGGTTGCGGAGGCCGCCTATCAGGGGGCGCGGGACTATGCGCTGACGCGCCTTCAGGGCCGCAGCCTGGCCGGTGCCAAGTTCCCCCAGCAGCCGGCCGACCCGCTCATCGTCCATCCCGATATCCGCCGGCTGCTCCTGGGCATGCGGGCGCGCATCGAGGCGGCGCGGGCGTTGGCGGCATGGGTCGCGCTGGCCGCGGATGAGGCGGCGAAGCATCCCGATCCTGAGCGGCGCGAGGCGGCCGATGATCTCGTCGCCCTGATGACGCCCATCGTGAAGGTCTCCTTCACCGATATGGGCTTCGACTGCGCCAGTGCCGCGGTGCAGGTCTGGGGCGGGCATGGCTATATCCGCGAGAACGGCATGGAGCAGTTCCTGCGCGATGCCCGGATCACCCAGATCTATGAGGGCGCCAATGGCATCCAGGCCCTCGACCTCATCGGCCGCAAGCTGGGGCAGGGGACGGGCCGGCTGCTGCGCCGCTTTTTCCATCCCGTCGCGGCCTTCATCGAGGAGGCCGGCGCCGAGGCGGCCATGGCAGAGTTCATCCTGCCGCTCGCCAAGACCTTCGCCCGGCTCCAGCAGCTGACGGCCCAGATCGCCCAAGCGGGATTGAAGGATGCGGAGGAGGCGGGGGCGGCGGCCAGCGATTATCTCGCCTTCTTCGCGCTGACGGCCCAGGCCTATATGTGGGCCCGCATGGCCAGCGTGGCGCTGGCGCAGCCGGCGGGCGCGGACTCCGCCTTCTACAAGGCGAAGCTTGCCACGGCGCGCTTCTTCATGGCGCGGCTGCTGCCCCAGCAGGCCGCCCTCTTCCAGATCATCGGTACCGGCAAGCAAAGCCTGATGGAGCTACCCGCCGAGGCGTTCTGATTCCGGGAGAGCTGCGGTGATGGGACTCATCCCCTGGCTCGTTGTGCCCTACGCGGCTATCTGCGCGGTCGCCTATTTCGGCAATCGCCTGTTCACGTATTTCCCCGACCCGACCCGCATCCCACCCGCGGCGGTGGGTCTGGTGGGGGTCGAGGAAATCGAAATCAAGGCCGCCGATGGCGTGACCTTGGTCGCGTGGCAGGCGCCGGCGAAGGGCGACCGACCGGTGATCCTCTATTTCCATGGCAATGCGGCCAACGCCGCCAATCGCGCCGAGAAGATCGAACGGATCGACGGCAGCGGCTTCGGGATCTTCTATCTCAACAACCGCGGCTATGGCGGCTCCGGCGGAAGGCCGACGGAAGAAGCCAATATCGCCGACGCGCTCGCCGCCTACGATCACCTGATCGCACACGGCGTGCCGGCGGAGCGGATCGTCGCCTATGGCGAGTCCCTGGGCTCGGGCCAGGCGGTGCCGCTGGCGGCGAAACGGCGGGTCGCCGCGGTCGTGCTGGAGGCACCGCTCACCTCGACGGTGGATGTCGGGCGGCGGGTCTATTTCTGGCTGCCGCTCAACTGGCTGGTCACCGACAGATACGACAATGAGCGCAATATCCGCGCGGTGACGGCGCCGGTCCTCATCCTGCATGGCGAACGGGATTCCATCGTCCCGGTCGAGATGGGCCGGCGGCTCTACGATGCCGCCAAGGAGCCGAAGCGGATCGAGCTGTTCTCCCGGGCCGGGCACAACGATCTGTTCGACCATGGCGCCTGGGAGAGGGCCGAGGCCTTTCTCGAATCCTTGAATCGATAGCGCCGTGGTCGCGGCCCCCTGAACCGCGGGCCTCAAACGGATCGGGCGGCTTGCGGGAGCATCCCCTGGTCGTTTGCCGGGTCCCTCTCGGCGCTGACATTCCCCGGATCGCGGGCGGCGATAGCCTCAGCGATGTAGCCGGCATCCTCGCCCACGCCGTAGATCAGGCCCGACTTGGCATTGTGCAGCCAGGGAAGTCCGAGAAAGAAGAGGCCCGGATAGGCGGTCACGCCGCGCTTCTGGACCGGATATCCGTCGCCATCAAGGACCGGCAGTTTGACGA
>DATFRE010000228.1:0-7699 GCA_035263545.1 Dongiaceae bacterium | reverse complement strand
CGCATCGGCACGCCGCAGACCCAGCGCCATGTTGTACTCAGCCGTACCCACCGTGTCGGTATGGCCGGTCACCGAGATCGAGGACGGCGGATGCATCTTCGCATCGGCCAGAACCTGGTTGATCACCTGCTGACCCGCCGCGTTGATCACGGACTTGTCGAAGTCGAAGTAGACCGTGTAGTTCCCGGGTGCGCCCATCGCCGGCGCCGCCGCGGCTTCCTTCTTCTCCAGCTCGTCCAACGCCGCCATCAGGTCGTTCTTGCAGGCGGCAATCTCATCCTTCTGCCAGCCCTCGTCCTGCTCATGCACCCAGCAGTCGAAACTCACCTGGGCCTTCGCCGCAACCGCCGGCTTCGCATCCCGACCGCCATTGTTCAGGTCGGTCAGAAGCCGCTGGTGCGCCGCGGCAATGTCGCCGCCCGCATCGCCAAGGTCATAGGCCGCCGGATCCTCCGGCGGCACAACCGTTCCGCCCGCCGCCGTCAGACCCTTGCGGGCGAAGTAGTCGGCTGCCGCCCAGTCGTACTCGTCATGCTCCTCGCCAACGAAAGACTTGTATTCCTCGGTCAGCGCCTGGGTGAAGGCCGAGCCCGTACCCTTCGCTTGCCCGATCTGCTCGATATTGCTGATGCAGCCGGCCAGCAAGCCGAGGGCCGCAACGGCGCCCAGAATCTGTAGTTTCATGGTGACCCCCTTGATAGCGACTAACCGATCCCTAGACCAGCGGCCCGAGTATAGCTCGACTTCGGGGAACCGCCAACGCCACGTCTCGATGCCCGAGGCGAGGAACCCGATTCATATACCAGATCCGGTCCGATGCAAAGAGTAAAGAAGTCATCCATAACAATAAGTTAATAGATAGATTCTAAGGCGGTGGGGGAAACCGCCACCCCTTCGCCACAATTGAGTGAACGGGCGCACCCCCGAGTCGCTCTACCACCGGCCCCCGAAGCGATGGAACCCTCCTCCGAAGCCACCGCCACCGCCCCCGAACCTGCCGCCGCTCCAGCCGCCGAACCCGCCGCCGCGATAGGTGCCATTGAATCCGCCGCCGCCGAAGAAGCCGCGATTGTCGAAGCTCGAATAGCGGTTGTCCCCCCAGCTCCGCGCCTGGCTTTCCTGATTGACATAGGAGGAATTGAAAGAGGAGTCCGTGTTGTGCCAACCGCCCCCGGAGTTCTCCTGCCAGCCGCTGCCGTTGTTGCGATAGACGTTCCCGTCCGAACCGGCATAGACGTCGTTGCCGTTATGGCCGACGCCATAGGTGTTCGTCTGCCCGGTCCTGCCATTTGTCACCGTTGCCGTCGTCTCGCCGGCGCTGGTGCCTTTGTAGACATTGCCTCCGGAGGCGTGCTGGACCTCGGCGCTGGAGCCGGTGTTCGGATTATAGGCATTGCCGCCGCCGGCGCGCTCGAAATTGCCCGTCTCGGGGTTATAGGCCGCGTTGCGGTCGACATCGCCCGAGATGCCGGTCTTGTTATTGTAGAAAGACCGGTTGTAGCCGCCGCCCCGGGCGCCGGTATAGGCGTTGTAGCCGGAATAGCTGTGCACCTCGGAGCTCGTGCCCGTCGCCGAATTATAGGTGTGGAAGTTCCTCGTCCCGCCGGAATTGCCCGTATAGGGGTTGTAGCCGTAGTCGTGATAGCCGTTATAGGTCGTGTTGCCGTAGTGGCCGTAGAAATTGTCGTAGCCTGTATTGTAGCAACAACCGCCGTGCCAGTAGTCGTTGTAGTAGTAATCATTGTAGTAGACAGGCCCCCAATAGGGCGCCGGCGCCAGCAGCGCCTCCGTCATCATGCCCATGGCGAAGCCGAAGGCGGCATCGGCATAAGGGTCATAGGCGGGGTAGACCGCCACGCCATAGGTCGGCGGCGGCGGGTAGTAGTCCGTGCCGATCCAGGCCGGGTAGTCATAGCCGGTGCCGTAGACGACGACGCCATCGGGCTCGACCACCGTTCCGACATAGCCGGGGGTATAGCCGACCTCCACGGATTCCGGGCTCGCCCAGTAGATCTGTACATAGGTGACGTAGTGGAGCGGTGAGCTTGCAGGGATCGAGTAGATGACGTCCGGCACGAAGGTGGCGACGCTCCATGGGCCGAGCACCGTGCTCGAAGTGAACCAGACCCCGCGGCGCAGCGCATAGAAGGCCGTCGGGCCGACCTCGATGATGGGATCGGGCGAGTTCACCACATATTGCAGGGGTGTCCCCTCGATGGGGCGGAACTGCGGCGCGCCGTCGAAGACGGGGGTGAAGCTGGGCCCGCCCTTGCGCGGAATGACGGCAGTCTGCGGGATCGAATCCGCGATCAGGGCTTCCTTCGCCTGCGACGTGCCCGCCACTGAAGCGAGGACCTCGGCTGCCGGCACGCCTGCCGGTATGCGGCGGAAGTCCGGCGGCAGGTCCTTGCTGTTGACATAGGTCCAAGGTCCGCCGAGCCCCGGCCCGCGGAACCAGCGGCCCGCGATCAGCACGTAGTAGTCGTTATTGGCCGTGTTGATGATCACGTCGTTCAGGCTGTTGGTGGCCCAGAGGAGCTGGGTGTTGGTGATGGGCGTGAATTGCGGCTGGCCCTGGAAGACCACGAGCTCCGTCGGCTTGTAGGCGATGTAGACAGAGGGCGGGGAGGTGCCAAGCGAAGGCCTGGTCTTCGCATTGCCGCGGAGCAGGTCGACCGCATCTTGCCTGGCGAGGCGGTCGGCGATCTGGTCGAGAGTTGGCGATACGCCGGTCGCGACGTGCCACGGTCCCTCGAGGCCCGGTGCCGCCATCCAGCCATCATAGACATGGAGGAACACCTCGCCGCCGCCGGAGATGATCAGCGCCCGCGTGTTGATGACCCTTTGAAGATTGGAATCCGGGATCGGGCGAAAGACCGGAGCGCCGCTGATCGGCACCAGAACGGCCGGCTTGTAACTGATGATGATATGCGGCGGTTCGTTCTTCACCTGATCCACCGTCTTGGCCGTGAGATTGGTCACCGCGAGAAAGCCCTGGAGGCGATCCAGCGAGATCTTCGTGGTGGCCGAAGGCAGGAGCTTTCCAAGATCGGCGTAGTAGCGCTGGCCGTGATCGGGCAAAGAGGGGAAGTCGATCTGCAGCAGGCTGTAGTTGAACAGAGTCACCATGCGCGTCGTGCGATCGACCAGGGTATGGGCACTGGCGCGGATGATGCCGAAGATTTCCTGCCCGCCACCGCTCGGCGTGACGGAAACCGCGGCGCGGAACTTCAGGAAGCCGCCATCCCAGCTATCAACCTGCGGCTGGTAGACCGTCAAACTGCCGCCGCTGATCTGCATGTGCCGCGGCCATGGATCGAGGTTGGTCGCGGCCGCCGCCAGCGCGTCGCGCCGATCCACGAGCGGCAGCAAGATGACGCCGAGCAGAGCCATCACCAGCACGGCGAGATGGACCAGAAAACGCGCCTTCGTGTCACGCCTCCCCGGTAGGACCCCCGGCCCATGAGCGGTGGCCTCGGGATTGTCGAGCAAGGATAGCGCATCGGCGACGGCGGCCAAAGCGGCCGCCGGCGCCCGCTCAATCGACACCTACTTTCCCCAGGCCTCGATCACGGCCTTGGCCAGCTCGGCGCGCAGCTCGCCCGCGGAGCTCACCTGCCCGCCGCGGCCATTGGCGATGGCCGCCAGGTTGCTTCTCGCGCCATAGACAGCGGAGTTGTAGCTTTCACCCGGCCACAGCTTGGTGCCCTGGATCCCGCCGCCGGCGAAGAGGCCCTTGGCCGTTGCGACCGAGAGGACCTCGATGCCGCTGCCGATGCTGCCAGCACCCGCTCCCTCGACCCCGAGATCGGCCAAGGCAAAGCCGCCAGAGCCACCGAGCCGGACGACTCCGTCGATCAGCTGGTCGACGCCGGCGTCGGTCATGATGACCATGGCGAGGCTCTCATCCTCCCCGCCCGCCTCGAAGCCAAGACCCACGCCGCCGATATGGAGGAATGTCGGATCGCTCCATTGATCGCCGTGACGGCGAAGCATCACGCCTTCGCCGTCGGATGCGGTCAGCAGGAATCCACCCTGGACGTCATGGGGCACGATGAAGATCGCCCGCGCGCCGCCGAGGAGATTGCGCACCGCCTGCCATTTGGGGTTGACCAGGAAATTCCGCACGGAAGTGGTTGCCGTGCGGATCAGCTTGTCCGCCTTGTCCCTGTCCTGCGCCCAGGCGCCCGAGGCCGGGCCGGCGATGAGGCCAAGGGCGAGGAGGGCGGCGAGCGCATGTCGAAAGAGCGCATGGCGGATGGGCCCGCCATACGGCGATGATTCGAATGTCATGATCCCCAACTCCCTGATGAATAGAAGGCCGCTGTTCTTAGGGCCGAATGCCGCTGGCGACAAGGACCGCCGGACGCGCCGGCACGGGCGCGACCTGGCGACTCCTATCCTGCCGGCGCTGTGCTAGGTTTCGAGGGCGGATTTCGCCAGCCGCCACGGGCGGATCCGAGTTATGAGGGAGATTGCCATGCCGCTTCGATCCCGCATTCGCCGGGGCGGAAGCGCCCTTGCCGCAGTCGGACTGGTCGTCGTGCTCGCCGCCTGCAGCAGCGGCGGCGGCATGCCGGGCGGCACGCCGCCGCCGCCCAGGCTGACGATCACCTCCCAGACGGCGCCACCGCCGGCCAAGGCCGAGACCGTTCCGCCGCCGCCGGCGGCACAGACGCCGGAATATTTCATCTGGGAGCCGGGGCACTGGCATTGGACGGGGCAGGGCTATCTCTGGATCCCGGGCAGCTATGTTGAGCGGCCCTACCAGTCCGCCGTCTGGGTCCATGGCGGCTGGACGGAGAACGGTCTGACCTGGACCTGGACGCCGGGTCATTGGAGCTGAGCGAGCGGCAAGCGCTGACGCGATGAACTCCCTCGCCATCACCGCCATCACCTTGGTTTGCCTCCTGGCCGGAGCGTTCCTCGGCCTGCGCGTGCGCGCTGCTGTGCCGGGGCATCTCACCGATGAGGCGATCGACGTCATCAAACTCACCACGGGCCTGATGGCGACCCTTGCAGCTCTTGTTTTGGGCCTGCTCATCTCCTCCGCCAACACCACGCACAACCTCGTGGAAAGTGAGTACCGGCAGGCTCTCGTCAACGTCGTGCTTCTCGATCGCGATCTGGCCCAGTATGGGCCCGAGACACAGGATGCCCGCGCCATGCTGCGCCACATGTTCCTGCGCAAGGCCGAGACAGTCTGGCCCGAGGAGGATTTCGGCCCGAAGGAGCCGGCGAGTGCCGGCGGGGAGCCCATTATCGAAGAGGTGCAGCGCATTCTGCTGCGTCTGTCGCCCGCCAACGAAGCCCAGACATGGTATCGCTCGCGGGCGTTGGAGATGGTGAGCCAGGCCCAGCAGCTGCGCTGGCTTCTCGTCAGCCAGGAGGCCGCCGGGACCATCGCCACCCCTTTGCTGGTCGTGCTGATCTTCTGGACCACGGCGATCTTCGGAAGCTTCGGTCTGCTCGCCCGCATCAATCCGACGGTTCTCTTCGCGCTATTCGTCTCGGCGCTCGCCGTCGCCTGCGCCATCTTCATGCTCTTCGAGCTCGACAGCCCCTTCACCGGCCTGATCAAGATCTCGAGCGCGCCGGCCCGTGCCGCTCTGGCGGTACTCGAGCAATAGCTCGCGGCCTAGCTCCCCTTTAGTCCCGTAATGGCGGTGGCGATGTCATGGCTTAACAGTGCGAGGTCGCGGCTCATGGCGGCGGCCTGGGCGTCGAAGGGACGCGCATTGTCGGACTGAGAGGCAGGCTCACCGGCGGGCTGGGTATAGCTCGACCGGCGCATCAGCAGCATCGTTCCATCCTTGTTGACGATACTCCAAAAGACGTTGAGCACCGCGTTCCCATCCTTGTCCTGCTCGAACCGGCTGATATCCATGGTGACCTGGAAGTCGACCGGCGCTCCGTCCTTCCACGGATAGAGAGAAACGCGATCGGTGGCGAGAAGGTTGGAGAGGTTGGTCGCGACGACCCGGGTGATGTTGTCGTTCAGATCGCCGCCCCATTGATCGAGATTGGCCTGGTCCAGGCTATTGGCCGCAACGCGGGTCACGATCTGCGGACGGTCGAGATATTTCGGCAGAGTGATCGGGCCGACGCCGATGGCGGCCCCCTCGGGGGAGGTCGAGGCGGGCTTGTCGGTGGTCGCGGTCAGCACATAGAGGCGGGTCGGCGCGTTACCGGGACAGCCCGTCAGGGCCAGCAGCGCGAAACCAAGGAGAATGAAGGCGGGAGGAAGGCGCATGGCGGTCCTCGATCGAGGTTACCTGTTATTGCCCATCAGCAAGGCATTGGGATTGCGCTGGATGAATTCGGCAAAGACGCGGATGGCGCGGGCGGCCGATTTGAACTCGGTGAGGGTGCTGGTCAGCTCGAAATAGACCGGTGAGCCCGGCGAGATCAGGCGCTGCGCCGCCTGGACCAGGGCCATGGTCTGATCCAGCGCCGCGCTCGTCCTCGCCAGCGCCTGCACCGCGGGACCCAGGATCTGCGGCAGGTCGCGGTTCAGGACATTGACCATCTTGCGGGCATCCGCCAGCAGGAGATTCAGGTTCTGCAGCGGCTCGCCGTCGCGCAGCTCGAGCCGCTGGCGGGCCTCCTGCATCAGCAAGTTCGCCTGCTGCGACGCGCCGAGCACGCTGTCGGTGAGCGGCTTCACCTGGGTCTGGACATCGCTCACCAGCCCCCCGGCGCTCTTGATCACGTTCCCGGTATCCGTCAGCACCTGGTTGGCGTTGTCGGCGACCTTCAGGAGCTGATCGGACAGCTGCTCGAGCGGGAGCTTGTTGATCTTTGCCAGCACGCTGGTGATGTTGGCCTTCAGCAGGTCGATGCTCGAGGGAACCGTCGGAAGCTGGGGCACGTCGAGGTTTACGTCGAGCAGATGGACCGGTGTTTCTGGGTAGAAGTCGAAATCGACGCTGGTCTGCCCCGTTACCAGCGACTGGACCTGGAGCTGTGCTCGGAGGCCGCGCTGAACAAGCTCCTTGATGTTGTGCTCGCTGCGCGCGCCGCGGACGATCTCGAATTTCTGCGGGTTGAGCTCGATGAAGACGGGAATGAGCAGCTTCTGCGCATTGACGTCGTACTGGATCTTAATGTTGGTGACGGAGCCGACCTTGACTCCGCGGAAGGTGACGGGGGAGCCGACATCGAGGCCGGCGAGGGATCCCTGGAAGAAGAGGACGGCCTTGCCCCTCGGGGCGAAGTAGTCGCCGCTGCCGAAGGTCAGGATGCCCGCGACGAGCAGGACGATGGCGCCGACGACAAAGACGCCGATGAGCTTGGGGTTGGCCTTCCGTGCCATTCAGGCCTCCAGCCCGCCACGGAGCAGAAAATTGCGCACCCGCGGATCGGGGCATTCATCGCGCAGCTTCCGCGGGTCACCCTGGGCGATCATCGTCCGGCTATCGGTGTCGAGAAACACCGAGTTGTCGCCGATGGCGAATATGCTCGGAAGCTCATGGGTAACCACGGCGATGGTAGCACCGAGGCTGTCGCGCAGCTCCAGAATCAAATCGTCGAGCAGGTGGGAGCTGACGGGGTCGAGTCCGGCCGACGGCTCGTCGAAAAACAGGATCTCGGGATCGAGCGCCATGGCGCGGGCGAGCCCGGCGCGCTTGCGCATGCCGCCGCTGATCTCGGAGGGATAGAAGTCTTCGAAGCCGGCGAGCCCGACCAGGGCCAGCTT
>DATFRE010000227.1:0-3689 GCA_035263545.1 Dongiaceae bacterium | reverse complement strand
GCGAGGGCCTCGCCGGCCACATCGCCGGCCATGCCCGCACGCAGCGCACCCGCGACAAGTCCCTGGAGCTGGGCTTTCTGGACAGCGCCCATGAGACGCCCGGAGAGGCTGTCGCCGGCGCCGATCTGGTCGTGCTCTGCTCGCCGCTCGGCACCTATGCCGAGATCGGTGCTGCGATCCGGGAGCACCTCATTCCCGGCGCCATCGTCAGCGATGTCGGATCGGTGAAGCAGGCGGTGATCCGCGATCTAGGTCCGCAGATGCCCGAGGGCGTCCATCTGGTACCGGGCCACCCGGTGGCCGGCACCGAGCATTCCGGGCCCGAGGCCGGGTTCGCCGAGCTCTTCCAGGGGCGCTGGTGCATCCTGACGCCGCCCCCCGGCACCGACGAGGCGGCGCTCGCCCGCCTCGCCGAGCTCTGGCGGCGGGCCGGCAGCCAGGTCGAGATCATGGAGCCGGGCCATCATGACCGGGTTCTCGCCATCACCTCCCATCTGCCGCATCTCATCGCCTATACCATCGTCAGCACGGCGACCGATCTGGCGGATGCGACCCAGAGCGAGGTGATCAAGTTCTCCGCCGGCGGATTCCGCGATTTCACGCGCATCGCCGCCTCGGACCCCGTGATGTGGCGCGACGTCTTCCTCAACAACCGCGAGGCGGTGCTGGAGATGCTCGGGCGCTTCAACGAGGATCTGACCGCTCTTCAGCGCGCCATCCGCTGGGGCGAGGGAGACAAGCTCCAGGACCTCTTCACCCGCACCCGCGCCATCCGCCGCGGCATCATCGACGCCAAGCAGGCCTAGCCCGATTCTTTCGTCATTCCCGCGAAAGCGGAGACGGAAGCGTCGGCACAAGGTGGCCTGTTACAGGACCATGTCATCATTTTCGGCTTGCGCCATGTTACGCTTCCCGTAACTTCCGAAAACGTTTCGTCGCCAAAGGGGGAGCTTCCGATCATGGCGCCAAGCTGGAAATTCAAGTTCGACGGCCGCATCCTGTTCATCGGCTACGGCTCGGTCTCGCGCTGCACCCTGCCGCTGATCGAGCGCCATTTCGACATGCCGCTCTCCCGCGTCACTGTCCTCGATGCGGAGGACCGCTCCGTCGACATCGCGCCCTTCATCGCCAAGGGCGTCACCTATGTCGTCGAGCCCATCTTCCGCAAGAACATGGCGGCGGTGCTCGCCCGCTATGTGGGGCCGGGCGATCTGATCCTCAATCTCTCGGTCGAGGTCAGCTCCATCGACGTGATGGCCTGGTGCCAGAAGAACCGCGTGCTCTATCTCGATACCTGCGTCGAGCCCTGGGCCAATTACTACGACAACCCGAAGATCCCCGAGGAGGAGCGCACGAATTATTTCCTGCGCTACTCCGCCAAAGAGAAGGCGAAGAAATGGGGCGAGCGCGCCACCTCGGCCCTCATCACCCATGGCGCCAATCCGGGCCTCATCAGCCATTTCGTCAAGGAAGCGCTGCTGGAGATCGCCAAGCGCAAGAAGGTCAAGGCGGCCAAGCCGCGCTCGCGCGAGGAGTGGGCGGCTCTCGCCAAGCGCGTCGGCACCAAGGTGATCCATGTCGCCGAGCACGACCTCCAGGTCGCCAACCAGCCCAAGCGCCCCGGCGAGTTCGTCAACACCTGGAGCATCCCCGGCTTCACCGGCGAGGGCGCGCAACCGGCCGAGCTCGGCTGGGGCAGCCATGAGAAGCGCCTGCCGAAGGACGGCAACCGCCACAAGGTGGGGCCGAAATGCGCCATCTATCTCGATCAGCCGGGCTGCATGACCCAGATCCGTTCCTGGACGCCCATCGGCGGGCCGATGACGGGCTTCCTCATCACCCATGGAGAGGCGATCACGCTCGCCGACTACCTGACGGTCTGGGAGAAGGGCCGCGCGGTCTACCGGCCCACGGTGCATTACGCCTATCACCCCGCCAATGATGCGGTGCTCTCGGTGCGCGAGTTCATCTCCCGCGATTTCGAGGTTCAGACCAAATGGCGGCTGATGAACCAGGAGATCGTCGAGGGCATCGACGAGCTGGGCGCCCTTCTCATGGGCGATCATGGCGCGCTCTGGTACGGCTCTCAGCTCTCGATCGACGAGGCGCGCGAGCTCCTGGGCCCGCAGTACAACGCCACCTCGATCCAGATCGCCATACCCGTGCTGGCCGGCGCCGTCTGGCTGATCGAGCATCCCGAATCGGGGCTGCTGGAGCCGGAGGATCTCGACCATGAGTTCGTGATGGATATCTGTCGGCCCTATCTCGGCCCCGTGGTGGCGGTCAGCACCAACTGGACCCCGCTCAAAGGCCGCGGCAAGCTCTTCCCCGAGCCTGGCCTCGACTGGAAGGATCCCTGGCAGTTCCAGAATTTCCGGATGAGCTGAGGCGCTGGAGCGTAACAGCAAGACCTAGGGCAGCCAGCTCCAATCCAGCGGGCGTAGCGCCGCCAGCTTGATCGGCCCGGTGTAGAGATAGCCGTCCTGGATGGTCAGCGGCAGCTTGACCTGTGGCATCCCGCCCCCCGGCGGCGTCACGGCGAGTGCTGCGAACATGACCTTGGCCGTCTCGGCGGTGGCGGGTGCCAGCAGTCCGGCGGCGGTGAGCTTGTCCAGCACCTGGCCGGGATTGGCGACGGCGAAGCTGCCGGCGAGGAGCGGCTGGAGGGCGCGCTCGAAGGCCAGCGTCGCATCGCCCCTGAGCCAGAGCCCGCCCCAGAGGAGCTCGACATCGCGCAGCTCGATATCGCCGCCGGCCTCGCTCCACGCCGCGAGCGCCTGGCGCGGCGATCCCTCCGGCAGCTGGCCCATGATCTGGGCGACGAGACGGGTGCTGTAGATGTCCCGGCCCAGCGGCGCCTCGACGCCCTCCGGCAGTGTCAGGCGCGAGAGCTGGGCGATGAGATCGAGGCTGCTGCCGGAGGGGCCGGTCGGCGGCGTCGCGGGAAAGCGGCCGTCCACGGCCAATTCGCCCAGTTTCGTCACGCCCAGGCGGCTGTCTTCGATCACGGCGCCGGAGAGCGTGAGGCCGAAGCGGTCGGGCAGGATGCCGTCCTTCAAATGCAGACCGAGGATGAGCGCATCGGCGGCAAGCTTGACCTCTCGCGGTGCCATGCCGGCGATGGTCAGGCGGTGGTTACCCGGGGCCACGAAGCGCAGCTCATAGGGTGCCCAGGGCCGGATGGTCAGGCGCATCTCCGCAGTTCGCCAGCGCCAGAGCCCGCTCGGCGCCACCACATCGGGATTGATGAAATGCGCGGTGACCGCGAAGGGAAATCCCTCCAGCGGCGGCTGGCTATAGCTGACGGCATAGCCCTGGCCGCGGTAGAAGGCCGCCCAGTCGGCGATGTCCTGGGCGACGATCCGCGCCAGGATGAACCAATAGGCGGTATAGAGGATCGCCAGCGCGGCAAGGCCGAGGGCGGCGAGGACGTAGGTACGGCGGCGCATGGCGGCGCGATCTTATAGGGGGCGCCCCGGCCCCGCCATCCCGGATGCTGCGCGTCCCGCCAGGAAGAGGCCTGCCCTCTAACCCCTCTCCCGCTTCGAAGCGCGGGAGAGGCAAAGCAGCCAGTGTCATGCTTGCTTGCGCCGGGATGCGGTCATCCTATGATGGCCGGCCCGCCGATGTTCCACGCCCTGACCGCTGCTCGCCCCTCGATCTGGCGTGGCCTCGTCCCCGCGGTCTTC
>DATFRE010000226.1:0-2157 GCA_035263545.1 Dongiaceae bacterium | reverse complement strand
GCCCTCGTAATCCGGCGTAACCCTGAGGCGCCGGCGCATGAAGCCAAGGACCCGGTTGTTGGCGAGATCCGGTTCGGCGCCGGCGGCGAGCAGCATCTTGATGCCGCTTGCCAGTAATAGCAGGCCGAAGAGATAGAGGATCCAGCTGAAGGCGGCGATCAAGGCCGCGCCCACCAGGATGAGGATCGCGCGCAGCACGAGAGCGCCCATGATGCCCCAGAAAAGGGCGCGGTGCTGGAGCGCCGGAGGCACGGCGAAATGGGCGAAGATCAGGACGAAGACGAAGATGTTGTCGAGGCTGAGGCTCTTCTCGATCAGATAGCCGGTGGTGAAGGCAAGCCCCGTCTCCGTGCCTTCGAAATAGAAGAGCACGGCGCCGAAGAAAGCGGCGAGCAGGATATAGATGGCGCTGAGCTTGAGGGCCTCGACGAAGCCGATCTCATGCGGCCGGCGGTTCAGCAGGCCGAGATCCACCGCCAGCAGCCCGCCCACGATGACGGCGAAGCCGACCCAGAGCCAGGTGGAGTGGGCTACGGCTTCCGCCTCGGCCATCGCTAATCCTTCCCCTGCACCAGGCGCAGCAGCCGGTGCAACGGACCGTCGACGATGCCGAGCTCGTCGAGATGACAGACCGTATTGGCGAGATAATCGATATTGGTGCCGGCAATGCCGACACCCTGGCGGATGGCGGCGACGATCTTCTCGGGCGCGAGCTTCCCGGCATATTGAGGATGGGCGCGGTCGGCGACATAGGTGACGGCGGTCAGCGCGCCCTCGCGCGTCACCACCCGGACCCAGCGAGGCTCATAGACCCCGGTCACCATCTCGCGCTCATGCAGATAGCGGGCGACGGGTAGGGCATGGGTGGCGGCGATGCGATAGGCCCGGCCGCGGCAGGCACCGCCGCGCTCAAGGCCGAGGACGAGCCCCGGCCGGGCCGGGCTGCCGCGGTAATGGGTGGAGCTGATGCAGAAGGCGCGGTGATAGCCCTTGAGCAGCGCCGGCCGCGCTTCGATGAACTCGAAGCCCGGCCGCCACATGAGCGAGCCATAGGCGAAGACCCAGAAATCGCAGCCTTCCGGCGGCTTCAGCTGGCGGGCGCGGATGAGCTCCGAATCGATCATGGCTCAGGCTCGGCTGACCAGGGCGACGCCTATGGCCGTCAGCCCCATGCCGAGCAAAGCGGGTGCCGCCAGAGTCTCGCCCAGGAGAAGATAGCCGCCGAGCGCCGCGGCCGGTGGGGTCAGAAAGAAGAGGCTCGCCACCTTGGAAGCCGCCCCGCGACGGATGAGCCAGAGCAGCAAGGTGACGGCACCGATGGAGAGCATGAGCGTCAGCCAGGCGAGGGAGAAGATCAAGGCGCCGGTCCAATGCACCGGACCGAAGCCGAGAACCGCGGCGATGGGCAGCGTCGTCACCGCCGCGGCAGCATATTGGATCGCCGTGCCGGTGATCAGATCCACCGCACCGCAGAAGCGCTTCTGATAGAGCGTCGCCGCGGTGATGCCGAGAAGTGCGCCGAGCGCGAGAGCCACACCCCAGGATTCCAGGCCGGCGAGGCTGAGCTTGTCCCACAGGACGAGGGCCACGCCGGCGAATCCCAACGCCAGGCCCAGCCAATGGCGCGGGCTCACCCGCTCGCCGAGGATCGGTCCGACGACGCAGGCGATGAGGATCGGCTGGAGCCCGACGATCAGCGCCGCGATGCCGGCGGGAAGCCCCACGGCCATGGCCGAATAGCAGCCGCCGAGATAGACCGTCTGCAGCAGCACGCCGACCACCGCAACATGCAGCGCCTGGCGTCGGCTCCGGGGCCAGGATGAGCCGAGCGCGAGCGCGGTCACCGCCATCAGGAGCGCGGCAATCGCAAAGCGCAGAAACAGGATGGTGAAGGGCGGCGCATAGGCGAGGCCGAGCTTGCTGATGAAGAAGCCCGTCGACCAGATGACGACGAAGAGGGCGGGGACGAGGCCGCGCCAGATCGAGGGGCGAGCAGCGGTCAGGGCATGGAACATCGGCGGGCGCGCCATCATAGGATGACCGCATGCGGGCGCAAGCAAGCATGACGCCGCCGTGAAGCTACGGCATTCACACAAGTCGCCATCGACCGCTGATTTATTCCCCTCCCCCCTTGTGGGGGAGGGTCGGGGTGGGGGG
>DATFRE010000225.1:0-4325 GCA_035263545.1 Dongiaceae bacterium | reverse complement strand
GCTGGGCGTCACCCTCGCCTGCCAGAACGTCGCGACGCGCATGTGGTACAGCATGGGCCGCGCGGGCGTCCTGCCGGCGTCCTTCGCCCGCATTCATCCCACGCGCAAGACGCCGACGACGGCCGTCCTCGCACAGGCGATCCTGTCCGTCGGGGTGGGCATCGTGGGGCCGTATTTGATGGGCACCTGGCCCTTCTTCATCTTCCTGGTCGGCTACACGCTGGTCCTTGCCGTCATCTTCGTCTACATCGCCGCCAATATCGGTCTGGTGAAGTACTTCCTGACCGAGGCCCGCAGCGAGTTCAACTTCATCCTGCACTTCATCTTCCCGGTGGGAACGAGCCTCGTCCTTCTCTACTCCATCTACGCGGCCTTCGTTCCGCTGCCGGCGGCGCCGAACAACTACACACCGCTGGTCGCGGCGCTTTGGCTCGCCATAGGCATCGTGATCGTCATCTGGATGAAGGCGCAGGGTCGCTCGGACTGGCTGACCAAGGCCGGCGAGATCATCGCCGAGCGCGAGGCGACGGCGTCCGAGAAACCGGTGCTCTGACGAGGGAAGACATCCCATGATGGAGCTGCCGAAAAAGCCGGCGGTCAGATCCTACCGCACCGAGTTCCGGGGGAACGAAACCCCGATCTCGGAGGGCGGGATCTGGCTGAACGGCAAGCGCGACGGCATCGACTGGGCCGACGTGCTGATGCGGGACGGCCGCGTCTATGGCGAGGTGACTCGCATGATGGCGAAGGAGCGCCGCGTGGAGCAGCAGGTTCTGGGCGCGGGGGCTGCGGCTGGGGCGGCCGAGGGGGATTACGACGACCCCACGGCCGTCCTCACCGGAAGCTGGGGGCGGGACCAGTACGGCCGCGCCCGGGTTTTCAGCAAGAACCAGACCGATAAGTATTTCCAGGAGGTGGAGATCAGGCTGCGCAGCAGCATCAAGCCGCATTGGTGCGACGGCTATGAGGTGTTCTGGCGCTGCCTGAAAACCGACGGGGGTTACGCCGAGATCGTCCGCTGGAACGGCAAGATCGGCGACTTCACCTCCCTCAAGAAGCTGGTCGGCAAGGACTATGGCGTGGAGGATGGCGACCTGATCGAGGCCTCCATCGCCGGCAATGTCATCAAGGGCTATGTGAACGGCAAGGAGATGATCTCGGCGGTCGACGACAAGATCCAATCCGGCAGCCCCGGCGTGGGGTTCAACTTCTTCGTCGGCAACACCAATGTCGATCACGGCCTGACATTCTTCGAGACCCATACCTACGACTGAAGCATGCGAAAGGTCCATCGATCCCGCTTCGGGATCGATGGACCGATTTTTTTGATCGCTTCATCCAAATCCCTCTCGGTGCGCTAGACTGCGCCAGGCACCAATCCCGCGGAGGCCATCATGACTGAGCCCCGAACCCTGACACCGCCCGCCCCGGTGAGCCTCGCCGCCTTCGACGCCATGTTCGAGAAGATCAAGAACTGGGGCAAATGGGGCGAGAACGACGAGCTCGGCACCCTCAACTACATCACCCCGGACAAGGTCGCCGCGGCCGCCAGACTTGTCCGCAAGGGTCGCTGCGTCTCCATGGCGATCCCCATCAACAAGCAGGCCGGCCCGGACAACCCGAACCCGGCCGTGCATTTCATGTCCCTGATGCATGATCTGCCGGTCAGCGAGAGCGGGCTTTCCTTCGGCATGTGCTATCTCGGCATGGCGAGCCATGGCGATGCCCATACCCATGTCGATGCGCTGAATCACGTCGGCTACAAGGGCAAGCTCTACAATGGCAAGCCGGTCTCGCTCCTCACCTCGCGCGGCTCGGACTGGGGCAGTATCGCCGCCTACAACAAGGGCATCGTCGGGCGGGGCGTGATGCTGGATGCGGCGCATCACCGCAAGGTCCCGTGGCTCGAGCCCGGCGAGGCGGTGACCCGCGCCGAGCTGGAGGAGATCGAGAAGGCGCAAGGCGTGCGACTGGGCGAAGGCGATATCCTGGTCTTCCGCACCGGCCATCACGCGCGCCGTCTGGCGCTCGGCGCCTGGAGCAATGACTACCCGCCGGCGGGCCAGGGCAAGGCGGGGCTCCATGTCGACACGGTGCCCTGGATGCATGAGCGCAAGATCGCGGCCTTTCTGCCCGACGGCGATGGCGAGACGGTGCCGAGCAATGTGGAAGGCATGCCTTATCCGATCCATGCGCTGCAATTGACGGCGATGGGCATGCTGGTCTCCGACAGCCTGCAGCTCGAGGAGCTGCATCAGGCCTGCCTCGAAGAGAAACGATGGGAGTTCATGGTCGTCGGCCTGCCGCTGCGCCTGCCGGGCGCCACGGGCTGTCCATGGAACCCGCTTGCCATGTTCTGATCGGCGCGATCCGACGAAGGAGAGGCATATGGAACGCCGTTTTGCCGGCAAGGTCGCCATCGTGACCGGTGCGACGCAAGGCATGGGACAGGCCATTTCCGTCAGGCTCGCTTCGGAGGGGGCGCTGGTCGCCGTGAACCGAAAGCCGGATCTCAGCGCCGAGGAAACCCTGGCCAAGGTCAAGGCGGCCGGCGGCGAGGCCTTCGACGTCGCCGCCGATATGCGCGATCCCGACCAGGTGAAGGCGATGGTCGCGGCGGTGGCCAAGCGCGGCAGACGCCTCGACTACGTCGTCTCGAACGCCGGAATCAACCCCTTCATGACCTGGGACAACACGCCCATCGAGGAGTTCGACAATCTCTTCGAGACCAATGTCCGCGGCGGCTGGGTCGTCTGCACCGAAGGCGCGCGCCAGATGGTGGCAGAGGGCCATGGCGGCGCCATCGTCATGACCAGCTCCATCTCGGCCCATGTCGGCGCGCCGACCCAGGTGGCCTATTGTGGCACCAAGGGCGCCATCAGCATGCTGGCCAAGGCGCTGGGCGCCGTGCTCGGCAAGCATGGCATCCGCGTCAATGCGATCGAACCGGGCGCCATCGATACCCCCATGGCGGCGGGGCTGTTCGAGCAGCCGGATGTCCTGAAATACTATCTCGAGCGAATCGCGCTGGGGCGCGTCGGCAAGCCCTCGGAGATCGCCTCGGTCGTCTCCTTCCTCCTGTCGGACGACGCCAGCTACGTCACCTCGGCGACGCTCCTGGTCGATGCGGGCTTCATCGTCAACGCCGAGCTCTGAGGTGCCTCACCGGTCGCCCGCGGCGAAGATGCGCACCGTGCCTTCGATGGCGCGGCCCGGATCGAGTACGCGGACGCCGTGGCTGGGCACCCCGGCCGCCATGCGGTTGAAGCCGTCATTGGCATTGCTCACCGGCTCGATGCAGACATAGGGATAGTCCCAGGCGCTATAGATCTGCATCTTGTCGAGCACGCCATCGGCCTCGATGGCGGTGCGGAACCCGTCGGGCGCAATGAGCTCGGCCCGCCCATCCCAGCCCTCATAGAGCCGGTCGACGACCATCTCCGAGACATCGGGGCCCGTGCCGAAATCGAGGCCCTCGCAGAGCGGCTGGCAGCCGAGAGTGACCGCCTCGGGCGCATCGGCCGGCCAGACGCCGATCGAGGCGAAGCGCAGCCGCGTGCCGGGCGGCTTCGGGAAATAGGGGTGGATACCAAGCCCCGCCGGCATGGGGCGATGATCGCCCGACCTCACCCGCAGAAGGATCGCAAGCCCGTTCTCCGAAAGGGAATAGCGGATTTCTCCCCGATACCTGAACGGGAAGCTCCCGGGGCTTGGCTCATGCGTCATCTCCAGCTCGAGCGCATTGCTGCTCCTGTGGCGAATCCCGAAAGGCACGATCCAGGAATCGCCGTGGGTGGCCGATGGCTCCTCGCGCACAGTCCGATCGAGGATGTAGCTGACGCCCGCGAAGCTGAAGCCGGGCCCGAAGAGCGGCCCGGAATAGGGCATCAGCGGAAACCCGGCGAAGCCATAGACGATGGGCTTCGCCAGCACCGAATCCGGCGTCGGCCGCAGGAGATCGCGGCCGGCATGGCGGAACGACACCATCCGCGCACCGAAAGTTGGCGCCACGGTCAGGGCATAAGGGCCGTGCTCGAGGGTGACGAGCGGTCCCGTCTCGCTCGGCTGGCGAAAGCGCTGCGTCATGCGTCCGGCAACCTGATCGTGCCGTCGATGACCAGGCTGGTCTCGCCGGCAATGACGACGGTCTCGCCCTTGTCCTCGCACCAGAGGTCGCCGCCACGGGGCGAGAGCTGGCGGCTGTGGATCCTGGTCTTTCCCATTTTCTCGGCCCAGTAGGGAACGATGATCCGGTGCGCGGTCCCGCAGACCGGGTCTTCCGGCAATCCGACCTTCGGCGCGAAGACCCGGATGACGATATCGGA
>DATFRE010000224.1:0-7985 GCA_035263545.1 Dongiaceae bacterium | reverse complement strand
CAGGTGGCGCATATCCGGCCGCACATCTTCCTCGAGAGCAACGCACCGGCGACTCTGCTCTCGCTGGTGGGGGCCGATTGCGGCGTCGCTATTCTCCCGGGCACCATTGATCTCCGGAAGAGCGGCCTCAGGGTGCAGAAGCTCGTCCAGGAAGGTGTCCCGCTGGAATTCCGGGTCGCCGTGCATTGGAATCCCCAGCGCTTCCTGCCGCCTTATGCCGAGCGCTTCGCCGAGGAGCTCTCGGCCCATGCCATCAAGGAATATGCGGCCGCCGCCATATCCTGGGGCGAGAGCCTCGGCCCCCGCCGCAAGCGCCAGCTCCTGAAGTAGACGCGCCGACCCTCGCCCTAGCTTCCGCAGCAGCCCACTTCGGCCCGTGCCCCTTCATACTCGTCATGGCGCTTCACCCAATCCATCAGATTGTGGTGCGGCCCGTTCTCATTGCGGCCCTTGGGCGTGAGGTCGAGGACCATATAGGTGGTGATCAGCTCCTCCGCGCCGCGGCCGAAGCTGGAATAGGTATGGAAGACCTCGCCCGCCGCGTTCCGGGCGAAGACGCTGATCCCGGGAAGCTCCTCCTCGCCCTCGGTCAGGCTGTAGTTGTAATCGACCTTGCCCTTCGCGATCTGCTCGGGCGTGAAGGAGACGTGGAAGTCGTAGTTGAAATCGGTGCCGAAGGAGGAGACCCAGTCGAACTTCCAGCCCATGCGCTCCTTGTAGGCCCGGATCTCGGAGAGCGGCGCGCGGGAGACGGTCACCACGCTCACATCGTGATGCTCCAGATGCACGAGCCCGCCATCGATATGATCGGCCCCGAAGGAGCAGCCGACGCAGCCCTGCTTCCATCCTGGTCCCAGCATGAAGTGATTGACGATGAGCTGGCTGCGCCCGCCGAAGAGCTCCGCCAGGGTCTTCTTGCCCGCGGTGGTATCGAAGACATAGCTCTTCTCGTTTTTGACCCAGGGCATGGCCTGGCGCTTGGCGTTGAGTGCGTCGCGCTGGCGGGTATAGGCCTTCTCCTCGGCCAGCAGCGCCTTGCGGGCGGCGGTCCATTCTTCGCGGGAAACGATCCGGGGTTCCATTCCATCCTCCATGGTGAAGCGATGTCGACGTGTTATCCGGAGGACGCCGGCGCCGGACCGCTCCCGACAGCGCCTTCAAAAAAAATCCGGCGCTATTCCTCCGGCTCGGTCGTGAACATCAGGGGATAACCCTTGGCACGGCCGGCCTCGGTGGCGCGGGTCGCCTTGGTCTCGGCGACATCCCGGGTATAGACGGCGACGACGCAGACACCGCGCTGATGCGCCGTCATCATCACCCGATAGGCCTGATCCTCGCTCATCCGGAACTCCGCCTTCAGGACGAGAACGACGAATTCCCGGGGCGTGTAGTCGTCGTTGAGCAGAATCACCTTGTGGAGGCGCGGGCGTTGCGTCTCCGGCTTGATCTTGGCCTTCGGCTTGATGACGATATCGCTCATCGCAGCTTCTCCCGTCATAAGACGCGCGACCCGGGCTTGGGGTTCCAAGGGCAGATTGTAGCCGAAGGGCGTTCATTCAACGTTACGATGGCACGCCGCCCCAAAGTCCCTCTCCCGCTTCAAAGTGCGGGAGAGGGAAAAGTTGCCGCCTCACACCAGCGGCAGGGCCGTCGAATACTTCACCTGCTTGAGCGCGAAGGAGGAGCGGATGGAGGAGACGCCGGGCACCTTGGTCAGATGGTCGAGGACGAAGCGCTCATAGGCGGCGAGATCGGCGCAGACGACCCGCAGCAGGTAATCCGCATCGCCCGTCATGAGATAGCACTCCATCACCTCGGGCCGCGACAGGATCACCCGCTCGAAGCGCTTGAGAGCCTCCTCGACCTGGCGCTCCAGCGAGATGGAGACAAAGACGCTGACCGGCAGGCCGACTGCGCCCGGATTGACCAGGCTCACATGCTTGCGGATCACGCCATCCTCCTCGAGCGCGCGCACGCGGCGGAGGCAGGGCGCGGGGCTGAGGCCCACGGCGGCGGCGAGCTCCGTATTGGCGATTCGCGCATTCTCCTGGAGGGCCGCCAGGATGCGGCGGTCGATTGCGTCGAGATCGTGACGTCGCAATTCCTCGGTCTTCTTCGAGCGTTTCACGCAATTTCACCGCTGGCCGGACAAAGTTTTGCGCTATCTTCGCAACCCGGTGGCGGGGTGCCAAGGTTATAATCCGGGCTCATGAGCACAGCCACCATCACCGCCTTGCCGCAGCCGAGAGGCGAGCCCGACCGGATCGCCTGCCTCGAAGCCCTGGAGCGCCGCGCCCTCTGGCTCTCCACTTGGATGATCCACAATGCCAATCATCTCCGGCCCAATCGCGACGGGCTGAAGGTGGGCGGCCATCAGGCGAGCTGCGCCTCGGCCGTCACCTTGCTGACGGCGCTCTACGGCCATGCGGTGCGGCCCGAGGACCGGGTGGCGGTGAAGCCTCATGCCGGGCCCGTCTTCCACGCCCTCATGTATCTGATGGGCGCGCAGAGCCGCGAGGCGCTGGAGCGCTTCCGCGGCTTCGGCGGGGTGCAGTCCTATCCCTCCCGCACCAAGGATACGGCCCCGGTCGATTTCTCCACCGGGTCGGTGGGCTTGGGCGTCGGCGTCACCCTCTTCGCCAGCCTGGTGCAGGACTATCTCCAGACCCATGGTCTTCTGGGCCGCGCGCCCGGCCGGATGATCGCGCTGCTGGGCGATGCCGAGCTCGACGAGGGCAATATCTTCGAGGCCCTCCTCGAGGGCTGGAAGCATGAGATCCGCAATGTCTGGTGGATCATCGACTACAACCGCCAGAGCCTCGACGGCGTGGTGGCGGACCAGCTCTTCCAGAAGATCCAGTCCTTCTTCGCGACGGTGGGCTGGAATGTCGTCACCCTGAAATACGGCAAGCTTCTGCGCGCGGCCTTCGCCGAGCCTGGCGGCGAGGCGCTGCAGCGCTGGATCGAGGATTGCCCGAACGATCTCTATTCGGCGCTGACCTTCGAGGGCGGGGCCGGCTTCCGGCGCGAGCTGGAGGCGAGTCATGGGCGCGATCTCGGGATCCAGCGCGTGCTCGCGGCCCATGACGATGCCGCGCTTTATCGCCTGATGACCGATCTCGGCGGCCACGACATGGAGGCGGTGGTCGCGGCCTTCGACGAGGCGGCCAAGGGAGATCGGCCGACCTGCTTCGTCGCCTATACGGTCAAGGGCTGGGGCCTGCCCTTCGCGGGGCATAAGGACAATCATGCCGGCCTCATGAACGAGGCTCAGATGGAGGCCTTCCGCAGCTCCCAGGGCATTGCATCCGGCGAGGAATGGGATCGCTTCGCCGGCATGGAGGCTGGCGAGGCTCAGCGCCTCCACGGCTTCATCGAGCGCGCACCCTTCCGCCGGCGTCTCACGGAGAGGCGCGCGCCCGCGCCGGCGTTCGCGATGCCGCGGCTCTCGCTGCCGGCCGGCGAGACCATGTCGACCCAGGAGGGCTTCGGCCGGCTGATGCTGGATCTCGCCAAGGCGGGCGGGCCGCTGGCGGAGCGGGTGGTCACCACCTCGCCCGACGTCACGGTCTCGACCAATCTCGGGGGCTGGGTGAACCAGGTCGGGCTCTTCGCCCATACGCCCCATTCCGACGTCTTCCGCGACCGCAAGCTGCTCTCGGCGCAGAAATGGGTGCGCGGCCTCGAGGGGCGACATATCGAGCTCGGCATCGCCGAGAATAATCTGTTTCTCTTGCTGGCCGCCCTCGGCCTCGCCGAGCCCGTCTTCGGCCAGCGGCTGCTGCCGGTGGGAACGGTCTATGACCCCTTCATCTCCCGCGGGCTCGATGCGCTGAACTATGCCTGCTACCAGGATGCGCGCTTTCTCTTGGTCGCCACACCCTCGGGCATCACGCTGGCGCCAGAAGGTGGGGCGCATCAATCGGTGATCGCGCCGCTCATCGGCCTCGGCCAGCCGGGCCTCACCATGTTCGAGCCCGCCTTCGTCGACGAGCTCGCGGCGATCCTCCGCTGGTCCTTCGCGCATATGCAGGAGGAAGAGGGCGGCTCGGTCTATCTCCGGCTCTCGACCCGCGCGATCGAGCAGCCGAAGCGCGCGCTGGACGAGGCAGGGGTCACCGCCGGCGCCTATTGGCTGCGCGAGCCGGCGCCGGGATCGGAGATCGCCGTCATCGCTGCGGGCGCCGTGCTGCCCGAGGCGATCGAGGCGGTCGCCCGCCTCGGCGAGGCCCATGCCAAGATCGGACTCCTGGTGGTCACCTCTGTGGATCGGCTCCATGCCGGCTGGCTCGAGGCGCCCGGATCATCGGTCATCGACCGGCTGCTCGCGCCGCTCGCCCGCGATGCGGTGCTGGCCACCGTGATCGACGGTCATCCGGCGACCCTCTCCTGGCTGGGCGCCGTGCGCGGCCAGCGCATCGCGCCTCTCGGCGTGACGCGCTTCGGCCAATCGGGCGACATCTCGGATCTCTACCGCTATTACGGCCTCGACGCCGAGGCGATCGCCGCCGCCGTCGAGCGGACGCTCGTCCGGCGCGTAAGGTAGAGAAGAACGAACGAAGCCGCCATTTCTAGCCCTCTCCGCGCTTTGAAGCGGGAGAGGGAGGGGACCCATCGCGCAGCGATGGGGAGGGTGAGGGTCATTCAAATACCGTGCGTGCGCGACCCTCACCCGGCCGCCTCCGCTCACGCTCCGGCGGTCACCCTCTCCCGCTTCAAAGCGCGGGAGAGGGGAAGTTTCTTCCGTCTCACGCCTTGAGCGAGATCACGACCCGCGCATGGCGCTCCATTCCGAACGCTTGCAAAGCTTCAAGGCATAATGTATACATGATGTCTATGACACGCTTACAAACAAATTCAAGCTTCTCGGCTACGGGCGGCCGACCTGAGGCGGCCCAGGACACGGTGTATCGCTGGCTGAAGCAGCACGTCTTGAGCCTGCCGCGGCATGAGGGGAATTTCGTGACCGAGGCGGAGGTCTGCAGGGCGATCGGGATATCGCGGACGCCGGTGCGGGAGGCGATGCTGCGGCTGGAATCCGACGGCCTGCTTCAGATCGTGCCGAAGAAGGGCGCCTATGTTCCCCCCATCACCGAGGCCGAGGTGGAATCGGTCATGCAGGCCCGTGTGCTGGTGGAGGATTGGTGCGCCAGGCGCGCCGCCCTGTCGAACGGCGCGCTTCTTCCTGAGCTGACGGAGCTCATGCGCCGCCTGGGGGAAATGCAGCAGGCTCCCATGGCCTTCATGGAGTGCGATCGGGAGTTTCACCGGGCCATCGTGCGCGCTGCCGGGAACCCGGTTCTGGCCGGCTTCTATGAAAGCCTGCGAGATCGCCAATTGCGGATGGGCGTGACTGCGATCGTGGCCTCCAAGGAACGCACCGGCTATGTGCTGGCCGAGCATGCGGCGATCGTCAAGGCGTTGCGTGCGGCCGATCCCGAGCGCGCCGCGGCTGCGATGGCGCGGCATCTCTCCAATACGCTCGCCGCCTTGCAGCGGCCGATGGCGAGCGGCTTCGCAAGCGGCCGCGTGGTGGCGGAGGGGTGGTCCAGGGACGGGCGATGAGGAGGTGCCATGCCGCGTTGCGATCGTCGGCGCGCATGGTGCTCGACGCCAAGCCGACAAACATGGGAGGGCATGATGATCAAGACTGGCGCACAGCACATCGACATGCTCAAGGATGGCAGGCAGGTCTACATCAACGGCCGTCTGGCCGATGACGTCACCACCCATCCCTCTTTCCGCCGGTCGGTCCGCTCGATCGGCGCGCTCTATGACTTCCAGTCGCGGCCGGACAACATCGGCCTCATGACCTTCGAGCTGCCGGGAAGCAGAGGCGAGCGCGCCAATCGAATCTGGCAGCTGCCGCGCAGCTATCCGGAGCTCGTGGAGCGGCGGAAGGCGCTCGAGGCCTGGAGCGGGCTCCATTGCGGCTTTCTCGGCCGCGCGCCGGACCACGTCGCCTCCTGCATCTCCGGCATGTATATGGGGCTCGACGTGTTCAAGGCCTATGACGAAGCCCGGGCCGGCGCCCTTGCCGACTACTACCGCTACGCGCGCGACAACGAGCTCTATTTGACCTATGTCCTCCTCAATCCTCAGGCGGATCGATCCAAGGCGGCCTGCGAGCAGCAGGATCCCCACCTGACGGCTGGTGTGGTCGACGAGGACGGCCAAGGCGTGACGATCCGCGGCGCAAAGATGCTGGCGACCGGCGGCATCGCGGCGAACGAGGTGCTCGCCACATGCATCCAGCCCCTGCGCGCGGGCGACGAGCGTTACGCCGTTTCCTTCGCCGTGCCGATGAACGCCAAGGGGTTGAAGATCCTCTCGCGCAAGTCCTATGAGGAGAGCGCTTCGAGCGTCTTCGACAATCCGCTCGCCAGCCGCTTCGACGAGAACGATTCGATCCTCTACTTCGATGACGTGAAGGTGCCGTGGGAGCGGGTGTTCATCAACCAGGACACCGCCATGTGCCAGAAGCAGTTTCATGCCACGCCGGCGCATGTCTATCAGAACTATCAGGCCCAGATCCGGCTCATGGTCAAGATGCGCTTCCTCACGGGCCTCGCCCGGCGCATCGCCGAGACGAACGGCGTCATCGACTTCCCCCAGGTAAAGGAAACCTTGGGCAGCCTGGCGGCCTACAGCACGATGGTGGACGCGCTCGTCCATGCGATGGAGGTCAAGGGCCGGATGCGGGGCGCCTACTTCGTTCCCGATAGCCATACGCTCTATTCCGCCCAGGTGCTGACCCAGCAGCTCTATGCCCAGGTGATGACCGGCCTGCGCGAGCTGGCCGGCGGCGGGCTGATCATGCTGCCCTCCTCCGTCCTCGACTTTGCCAATCCCGAGCTTCGCGAGCTCATCGGCAAGACCCAGCAATCGCCCGCGGCATCGTCGGAAGGCCGGGTGAAATTCTTCAAGCTCGCATGGGATGCGGTGGGCTCAGAATTCGCCTCTCGCCACACACAGTATGAAATGTTCTATGCCGGTGCTCCCTTCGTCACCAAGGGACACAGCTTCCGGACCTTCGATTGGGATCGCGGTGCGAAGCTCGTCGATTCCCTTCTCGACAGCTATTCCCTCGAGGACGAGCTTTCCCAGGAAAGACCGGCTGCGGCTTGAGGTGCGCCATGCCGATCCGGAAAGAGCACACGGAATTCCAATCCATCGACCTGAACGGCGGGGGCTGGCAGTCCCCGCCGGGCTATCCGGCCGGGATCGAGCAGAAGATCCTTGCCGGTGAGCTCGATGAGGACCGCAAGGCGGGGAACAGGACGCGTCTGCTCCGATTCAAGCCGGGGGCTTATACCACCCGGCCCTTCGTGCATGACTATTGGGAAGAGGTCTATCTGATCTCCGGAGATCTGACCGTGGGCGAGGTGCAGGCGGGAGCGGACGCCCAATCCTTCGCCGCGAACACCTATGCCTGCCGCCCGCCCGGCATCCATCATGGTCCGTTCAGATCGGAAAAAGGCTGCCTGCTGCTCGAATTCCACTACTACGAGCCGCCGAACCCTTGAGGCGTTTCAGCTCGCGCTCCACGGCCCGAATTCGATCCGGTCCGCCAGCGCGCCGAGGAATTCGGCGCCCCTGAGGCCGTCGATCAGGCGGTGATCCACCGAGAAGGTGAGAAGGAACCCGCGCGCCACGGCCGGCGCGCCGCCGCGGGCGATGACGCGCTCATGGGCGCGGCCCACGGCGAGGATGCTCGACTGGCCCGGATTGATGATGGCTTCGAAGCGGTCGATGCCGCTCTTGCCCAGATTGGAGAGCGAGATCGAGGCCGGGGCGGAATCCGCGGCGCTGAGCCGCCCGGTGCGCACGCGCTGCACGGCATCGCGCCGCGACCTTGCGATCTCCGCCAGCGACATTCCGCCGAGATCGCTCAGCACCGGGATCATCATGCCGCCCTCGACCGAGACCACGAGGCCGATATCGATGCTGCCCGGCGAGAGCCGCTGCGGCTGGCAGCTCTCCTC
>DATFRE010000223.1:0-3403 GCA_035263545.1 Dongiaceae bacterium | reverse complement strand
TTCCAATAGGCCAGGCGGTCGGCCCCCATGTAGAATTGCGGCACGACGTAGTAGTTCCAGAGCAGCACGCGGTCGAGAGCCCGGGTGCGATAGATGAGCTGCTCGCGGTCGGGAGCGGAGATCACCTGGTCGATCAGCTTGTCGATCGCGGGATTCTTGATGCCCGCGACATTGGGGCTGCCATGCTGGTCGGCGGCGGCGGAGCCCCAGAACCAGCGCTGCTCATTACCCGGCGAGAGACTCTCGCCGAATCCACCGACCATCATGTCGAAGTCGAAGCTTTGGGTGCGCTGGATGTACTGGGCGCTGTCGACGGTGCGTATGGAGACATCGATCCCGAGCCGCTTCAGGCTCTGGGCGAAGGGGAGCGCGATCCGCTCGAACAAGGGATTGTCGAGCAGGATCTCGAAGTGGAAGGGCTGGCCGTCCTTGCTGACGCGGATGCCATTCTTGACTGTCCAGCCGGCCTGCTCGAGCAGCGCATTGGCCTGGCGCAGATTGGCCCGGTTGTTGCCGCTGCCGTCGGTCGTGGGCAAGGTGAAGGCCTTGGTGAAGACCTCGTCCGGGATCTTGCCGCGAAGCGGCTCCAGGATCTTCAGCTCCTCGGGGCTCGGCAGGCCGCTGGAGGCGAGCTCGGAGTTCTCGAAATAGCTCTTGGTGCGCTTGTACTGGCCGAAGAACAGGTTCTTGTTCGCCCATTCGAAGTCGAAGGCGTAGCCGATAGCCTCGCGCACGCGCGCATCCTGGAACATGGGCTTGCGCAAGTTGAAGACGAAGCATTGCATGCCTGACGGCCGCTCATAGGGGATCACATCCTTGATGACCCGGCCATCCTTGACCGCAGGCACGTCATATTGCGTCGCCCAGCTCTTGGCGCTGGCTTCGATCGTGAAATCATAGGCGCCGGCGAGGAAGGCGATGAGGGAGACGTTCGGGTCCTTGTAGTAGTCGAAGCGCTGGGTGCCGAAATTGTTGAGGCCGACATTGACCGGCAGCTTGGCGCCCCAATAGTTCGGGTCGAGCTTGTAGGTGACGTAGCGCCCGGGCTCGAAGGAATCCACCTTGTAGGGACCGCTGCCGACCGGCGGGACGAGCGTGGTCTCGTCGAAGGCCTTGTCCTTCCAATAATGCTCGGGCAGCACATAGAGCTGGCCCAGGATCGCCGGCAGCTCGCGATTGGCGCTGGTCTTGAAGGTGAACTTGACCTTGCGCGGCCCGACGGCCTCGGCCTTCGCCACATCGGCGTAGTAGAGAGCGTATTGCGGATCGCCCTTGGTCATTAGGATGTTGAAGGTGAAGACGACATCCTCGGCCGTGACCGGCGTTCCGTCCTGAAATTTCGCTTCCGGCCGCAGATTGTAGGCGACCCAGGAATGGTCGTCCGGCAGCTCGATGGATTCGGCGAGCAGGCCGTAGCTGGCATCCGCCTCGTCCTCGGAAGGTGCCAGGAGGGTATCGAAGAGCAGGCTCGCGCCCGCCGCCGGCTGGCCCTTGACGATGAAGGGATTGAAGCTGTCGAAGCTGCCGATGGCCGCGCGCCTCAGCTCGCCGCCCTTGGGCGCGTCGGGATTGACGTAGTCGAAATGCTTGAAGTCCGCCGGGTATTTCGGCTGATCCAGCAGCGAGATCGAATAGAGCGTCTTGACCGGGCTGTCGGCCTTGGCCGTCGAGACGGGCGGGGCGAGGAGGGCAAGAAGGAGGATCGCGGGCGAGGCGAAAGTCAGCAGACGGGCGAGGCGCATATCGGCTCCGGGCGTCGATGGGGGTCCTACTATACGCATAACCCCACAGGGGGCCAGTTAGCGCAAGTAGAGCCGCCTCGCGGCGGCGTGATCGCCCGCCTGCCCGTTGCCTTCGGCGGGGCCCGAGGCTAGGGTCCGGCCCTCGCAGGCCTCCGGGGGAACTTTTCGTGAATCACAAGATCAAGGCGGTCACTTTCGACCTCTGGGACACCATCGTCCATGACGACTCCGACGAGCCCAAGCGCAATGCCAAGGGTCTGCGCAGCAAGAAGGCCGAGCGCCGGCATCTGCTCTGGGAGGCCCTGAACAAGCACGCCCCCATTGCCGAGGCCGAGGTGACGCTGGCCTATGACGTGGCCGACGCCGCCTTCAACCGGGTCTGGCACCAGCAGCATGTGACCTGGCGCATCGGCGAGCGGCTCGAGGTCGCGCTCAAGGGCCTGGGCCGGAGCCTTCCGGCGGAAGATTTCGCCGAACTCCAGCGCCGCCATGAGGAGATGGAGGTGGAGATCCGCCCCGACCTGATCCCCGGCATCGCCGAGGCTTTGGCGGAGATCCATCGGCGCTACCGCACCTGCATCGTCTCCGACGCCATCGTCTCGCCGGCCCGCTGCCTGCGCCAGCTTCTCGCCAGCTACGATCTCGCCCGGCATTTCGACGGCTTCGCCTTCTCCGACGAGGTCGGCCATTCGAAGCCCCACTTTTCCATGTTCGAATCGGCGGCCCGCCAGGTGGGCGTGGCCATCGAGGAGATGGTCCATATCGGCGATCGCGACCATAACGACGTGAAGGGGCCGCAGAAGCTCGGCATGAAGGCGATCCTCTTCACCGCCACCCGCGCCGCGGACAAGGAGCAGACCACGGCCGATGCCATCTGCGAGCGCCATGGCGAGCTCCCAGCGCTGATCGACCGTCTCGCGGGGTGATCAGGCGGCGATGAACCTTGCCTCGGCCGCCGGGCTCGCAGCACTCCACCATCGCGATCTCGCGCGTTACCTCGCGGGATCCTTCCTGGCGACGCTGGGCCTCGGCATGCAGAGCGTGGCGCTGGGCTGGCAGATCTATAACCTGACCGGCAGCCCCTTCCAGCTCGGCCTGGTCGGGCTGGCGGAGTTCCTGCCGCCCTTCTGCCTGGCCCTGGTGACGGGCCATATCGCCGATCGCTTCGACCGGCGGCTGATCATGACCCTTGGCCTCGCTGCCGAGGTGATCGCGGCCGGCGTTCTCGTGACCTTGTCGCTGCTCGACCGCGTTTCCGTCACGAGCATTCTGTCCGTGGCCTTCGCCTTCGGCGTCGTGCGCGCCATCTCCACCCCGGCACAGCGCGCGATGATGCCCGACCTCGTGCCGAACGCGGACTTCCCCAGCGCCGTCGCCTGGTCGAGCTTTTCCTGGCAGGTCGCCAGCATCGGAGGCCCGGCCTTGGGCGGCCTGCTCTATGTCCTGGGGCCCTCGGTCGTCTATGGCGCCACCGCCCTCGCGCTCTTCGCCGCCACCTTCGCCATCGCCGGGATCAGCCCGCAGCCGCCGCGCATCGTCGAGGAGCGGCCGAGCCTCGTTTCGCTGCTCGCCGGCGTCAGCCTCATCTTCCGCCACAAGCTCTTGCTCGGCGCCATATCCCTCGACCTCTTCGCCGTGCTCTTCTCCGGTGCGGTTCAGCT
>DATFRE010000222.1:0-7878 GCA_035263545.1 Dongiaceae bacterium | reverse complement strand
CAACCGTCAGGCACGTTCCCCTTGGACGCACAAGATGCTCGTATGACCCAGGCTGTCCAAGCGCAGGATCCTTGGTTCCATACTTTTTCGTTGTGGACTCAACATACGATCGGCCATCTGCAGACATCTTCGGGCCATTGGATTGCGGTGGTACGCTGGTATGAGATTGATCCAGTACGGGCAATCCCAACCATAAAGAATTGGGGGGAGATTTCGAAAACCACTGATGACGATTATTTGGGGCAATTTCACCGGATCGAACTGCCAGAGGGAAATTTGGAAACAGTTTTGTAATCGAATTCAACCACGTAAGTGTTCAGTCGAATATATATCCCGATATTGAGGTGGTATCGGGTACGAACGGTTCACAGCCGTCGGCTTACTCTTCTTTGTTGATCCAAAGTGGCGGGAATTCCCCTTACCATGACTATACTTGTCCCCCCAATGCCAGCGTTTGTAGTTGGGGGACTATTCGGCAGTTTTACCTGACCCGAACCCGCCGAACACGGGCAGCGGGATCGTTTGGGGCACAAACCAATATTCCGCGGGCGATCCCAATGCGAGCGGCTGGCTCACTAGGATCTTCGCGGTAGCGCCGTAATGACATTTGGGGAGCTGTGTTGCTTACGATCGACGGCACCAGCCGGCCCCTGACCGCCTCGCCGCCGCCGCGTGGGACTTTTCGCCGGCATGTTGCCGGCTGAAGGGCGAGCCGGGGTAAGCGCCAACCCCTCATTTTTGCCGGATCAGCAGCCCGCAGGCGACGCATCTGTCCGTCGGCGTGACATGCGTATAGCAGTAGTCCAATGTGTCGTTGTCCACCACGGTGCCGCTGAATGTCCCGTCTTCGTCCGCCATGACGAAGCGCTTGCCATCCACCGATATGGCGCCGATCAGCTTCTCGGATGCCTTGGCCGAGGCGTGGTGCCCCCAGAAGGTCCGGCCTTCCTGGCCTTCGAAATGGAAGACGAACTTCGAGGTGTGCCTCTTGAGCGTCGCGTGCCCCGCGATGGGCTCGGTCCCGCTCTGGTGGTGCCGGGTCGGCCCCTCCACGATATGAGCCCCCTCGGTCGGAATCCACGTCCCCCTCAGATCCGGCACCTTGTGCGCCATGGCAGCTTCCCCCCTCCTCCGGTCAACAGGATCGCAAACCCACCGCTTGCCGCATTACACCAGGCAACACGGTGAGCCACAGGCTCGGATCGGATACCGCTAACCATTTGATTGGATTTGGTAGCGGGGGAGGGAATCGAACCCCCGACACGCGGATTATGATTCCGCTGCTCTAACCAGCTGAGCTACCCCGCCGCCGATCCCGAAGAGCCAGGGATATAGGGGGAAGCCGACGCCGCTGTCAACCGGCGGCGGTGGCCGGCGACCCGCTCAGTCGCTCAGCATGGCGTTGATCTTCATGGCCACGCCCAGCTTGCCCTCGACCTTCAGCTTGCCGGTCATATAGGCCAGCGTCGGGTCGAGGTTGCCGGCGAGGAGCTTGCGGAAATTCTCCTCGGAGAGGCGAAGCGTGGTATCGGCTTCGCCATCCTCCTCGCCGATCGCCGGCTGGTCGGCAGTGCCGTCCCAGAAGATCACCCCGCCCTCCTCGAGCAGGACCTTCACCTTGTAGCCCAGCTTGGGATAGCCGGCGGCGCGTTTGCGCAGGATCTCGATCAGCTCGCCCGTGCTCATGCCTCCCCCTCGCTCATGCTTGTCCCGCTCAGGCCGCTTCCGCCCTGATGGCGCGGGCGATGAAGCCGCCGCCCAGCACGCGGCTGCCGCGGTAGAAGACGCAAGCCTGACCCGGCGCCACGGCGGCCTCGGGCTGGGCGAAACGGACCTCGCCGCCGGGAAAAAGCAGCGCCGGCACAGCCGGGCTTGCCGAGCGCAGCTTGACAGCGACCGGCAGGCCTTCCGGCCCCGGCGCCTCGCCGCCTAGCCAGTTGATCTCGCGCAGCTCAGCGCCTGTCGAGCCAAGCGCGGCCTTCGGGCCGATAACCACGCGCCGGCTCGCGGCGTCGAGCCGCACCACATAGAGCGGCTCGGCGCCCGCGATGCCGAGGCCGCGGCGCTGGCCCACGGTGAAGTGGATCACGCCCTCATGGTGGCCCAGCACGCGGCCATCGAGATCGACGATCTCGCCCGGCTCCGCGGCGCCCGGCCTCAGGCGCTCCACCACCCGGGCATAGCGCCCCTCGGGCACGAAGCAGATGTCCTGGCTGTCGGGCTTCGCTGCGACCGGCAGATCGAACACCGCCGCCAGCGCCCGGATCTCGGGCTTGGTCCGCCCGCCCAGCGGGAACATCAGATAATCGAGCTGGGCCGGGGTGGTGGCGAAGAGGAAATAGCTCTGGTCGCGATCGCCATCGGCGGCCTTGTGCAGCTCGCGGCCTTCGGGCCCCTCGACGATCCGCGCATAATGACCAGTCGCGAGCGCCACGGCGCCGAGCGCCCGCGCGTTCTCCAGCAGATCGCGGAACTTGACCCGCTGGTTGCAGCGCACGCAGGGGATCGGCGTCTCGCCGGCGAGATAGGAGGCAGCGAAATCCGCCATCACGTCGCGCCGGAAGCGGCCTTCATAGTCGAGCACGTAATGGGGAATGCCGAGCCGGTCGGCGACGCGCCTGGCGTCATGGATGTCCTGGCCGGCGCAGCAGGCACCCTTGCGCGCCATCGCCTCGCCATGATCGTAGAGCTGGAGCGTGATGCCGACGACGTCATGGCCCTCGCGCTTCAGCAGGGCCGCGGTCACCGAGCTGTCCACGCCCCCCGACATCGCGACGACGATGCGCGCACCCATCGCCGCCCCCTCAGGCGCGCTCCTCGAGCCATGCCATCTGGATGGCCTCGAGGATCTTCTCGTTGGACTTCTGCGGGTCGTCGGCGAAGCCCGGCAGCTCCTGGACCCACTTCCAGAGATCGGTGAAGCGCAGATTCACGACATCCGCCTCGGGATGGCGCTCCTCCAGCTCGATGGCGATCTCGTGGATGTCGGTCCAGCGCATCTTACTTGTCGAGCATCATGTTGCGGGTCGCCGCCGGCAGCGAGACGGTGAGCCCGTCGAGCTCCGGGGTGATCTTGATCTGGCAGCCGAGTCGCGAGGTGTGAGTCAGGCCGAAGGCGAGGTCCAGCATATCCTCCTCATCCTCCGTCGCCGCCTCCAGCAGCTCGTACCATTCGGGATCGACGATGACATGGCAGGTCGAGCAGGCCAGAGACCCTTCGCAGGCGCCCTCGAGATCGATGTCGTTCTTATGGGCGATCTCCAGCACCGACAGCCCGAGAGGTGCATCCACCTCGATCCGGCTGCCGTCCTGCTTGATAAACGTCATCTTCGGCATTCCGTCTCCTGACTCTCTTGTCCCGCTACAGGTGATCCGCCGCCGGCACCGGGGCGGCGCCACTAGCCACGGAAGCCTCCACCTCGTCAAGGCTGCGGCCGGCGAGCGCCTGGCCGATTGCCCGGTCGATCCGGCGCTGGGCGAAGGGCAAGGCTGCCTTCTCCAATCCCTCGATCATCCCGTTGATCAGATCACGATCCTCACGCGAGCGCGCGGCGCGGAGCTTCTCCGCTGCCGCGGCGATCGCAGCTCTATCTTCCTCCGTCGCCAGCGCCCCATCGGCGGCGAGCGCGGCGGCGAGTGCCTGGAGCACGCGATCGGCATCGACCTGAGCCTCGATCAGCAGCCGGCGCTGCATATCCGCTTCCGCATTCTCCAGGCTGTCGCGCAGCATGCGGGCCATCTCCTCGTCGGAGAGGCCGTAGGAGGGCCTGACCTCGACTCCGGCCCGGACCCGGGTCGTTTCCTCCTCCGCCTCCACGGTCAGAAGCCCGTCGGCGTCGACGGCGAAGGTGACCTTGATGCGCGCCGCCCCTGCCGTCATGGGCGGAATGCCCTTGAGCTCGAAGCGCGCGAGCGATCGGCACTGGTCGACCGTCTCGCGCTCGCCCTGGACGACATGCAGCAGCATGCCGCCCTGCCCGTCCTGATAAGTGGTGAAAACCTGGGCCTTGGCCACGGGGATCGGCGTGTTGCGGTCGATGATCTTCTCGACGATGCCGCCCATGGTCTCGAGCCCGAGAGAGAGCGGGATCACGTCGAGCAGCAGCGTGTCGCTGCCGCGGGTCAGCGCGCGGGCCTGCAGCGCGGCGCCCAGCGCCACCACGGCATCGGGATCGATATCCGCCAGCGCCGGCCGGCCGAAGAGCTCGGCCACTCGCCGGCGCACCAGCGGCACGCGGGTCGATCCACCCACCAGCACGACGCCATCGACATCGGCGGGGGCGAGGTCGGCATCGGCCAGCACGCCGCGAGTTATGGCGAGGCTCCGCTCGATGGGTGCGGCGATCAGCCCCTCCAGCGTGGCGCGATCGAGTTCATGCTCGCTCACCCTTCCGCCGAGCGCGAGGCGCCAGCGCCCGGTCTCCGCCCGGCTCAGCTCCTCCTTCACCCGGCGGGCCAGAAGCAGGGCCTGCTTGGGCTCGCTCGGCGAGATCGCCCCGCCGCGCTCGGCGAGGAAGCGCTCGGCGATGGCATGGTCGAAATCATCGCCGCCGAGCGCCGTATCGCCGCCGGTGGCCAGCACCTGGAACACGCCCTTCTCCAGCCTGAGCAGCGAGATGTCGAAGGTGCCCCCGCCCAGGTCATAGACGGCGAAGATGCCCTCCGCCTGCTTGTCCAGGCCGTATGCCAGCGCCGCCGCCGTGGGCTCGTTCACCAGGCGCAGCACCTCGAGCCCGGCCAGCCGCGCGGCATCCTTGGTGGCGCTTCGGGCCGCATCGTCGAAATAGGCGGGCACCGTCACTACGGCGCGGCTCACGGGCCGGCCGAGCGCCTGCTCGGCTCGGGCCTTGGCGGCACGCAGGATCTCGGCGGAGATCTCGACCGGCGAAAGGGCGCGCTCGCGGATCTTGAGGCGCACCATGCCGGCGCCGGGCAGAAGCTCGAAGGGCAGATGGCCGGCGAGCCGGCGGACATCCTCCGCGCCCCGGCCCATCAGCCGCTTGACGGAGGCGATGACGGCGCCCGGATCCTCCGCCAGGCCAGCGACCGCCGCATCGCCGACCTCGACCGCGCCATCGGCCCGGTAATGCACGACCGAGGGCAGCAGGGCTTCGCCGTCGCCGGCGCGCAGCACCTCCGGCCCTGCTGCGCCGGCGATGGCCGCCACCGTGTTGGTGGTGCCGAGATCGATGCCGATGGCGAGCTCCTGCTCCTCCGCATGGGGATCGGGGGTGGCGCCCGGCTCATGGATCTGAAGCAGGTTCACGATTGCGGGGTCTCCAGAAGGCGGCGCTTGATGCGGACCTCCTCGCCGAGCTTGCGCCAGTAGCGCAGCTGCGTGGTCAGGCGGTCGGCCTCGGGGAAATCGGCACGGGCGAAGGCGCTCGAGAGGTCCGCCAGACAGCGGACGGCAGCGGCGGCGGCGCGGCTGCCGAACTCATCCACCGCATCGGTCGTCTCGGCCTCCATCAGGGCCTCGCGATTCTCTAAGGCCTCGGTCAGCAGCTCCTCATCCTCGACCGTCGCCGCGTTCACGGCGGCACTCGGCCGGCCAACGAGCTCCAGCAGATAGGCGGCCCGGCTCAGCGGATCCTTCAGCGTCTCGTAAGCCTGGTTCAGGCTGGCGGACTGGCTCTCGGCGATGGCGCGCTCCTTGGCCGAGCGCCGGGCGAAACGGTCCGGATGCAGGTTGCGCTGGAAGGCGAAGTAGCGCTTGTCGAGATCGCCGGCATCGATCTCGAAGCTGCGGGAAATGCCGAGACGGGCGAAATGGTCGCGCGTGCCCGGCGGCTGCACCGCACCGCAGGTATGACAGAACAGCGCCGCCCCGGCCACGGGGCCGTGGCAGGACCAACAGGCGACGACGCTGTCGTCCGATTCCACCGTCATATCCATCGCCGAAACGCGGGCGTCAGCGCCGCGGAGAGTCCCTATCAGACATGGAAGGATTCGCCGCAGCCGCAGCGGCCCTTCTCGTTCGGATTGCGGAAGACGAAGCCCGACTGGAGCTTCTCCTCCACATAATCCATCTCGGTGCCGAGGATGAAGAGCGTGGCCTTGGGATCGATCAGCACGGTCACGCCATGCTGCTCGACCACCTCGTCCATGGGCTGCTTCTGATCGGCATATTCCAGGGTGTAGCTCAGCCCCGAGCAGCCCTTGCTGCGCACGCCGATGCGGATGCCGAGGGAGGGTTTGCCGCGGTTGTTCAGCAGCTCCTGCACGCGCTTCGCCGCCGCTTCGGTCAGCCTGATCGCCTGGGGACGGGGTCTCGCCATGATGGATCCGTTATGCTGTCGTTTGCCTGAGCCGCTACTCCGCCGCGTCGGCGCGCTTGTTCTTGCCGCGGTAATCGCGGATCGCCGCCCTGATCGCATCCTCGGCCAGGACCGAGCAGTGGATCTTCACCGGCGGCAGCGACAGATGCTGGGCGATCTGGGTGTTGCGGATCTGCTCCGCCTCGTCCAGTGACTTGCCCTTAATCCACTCCGTCGCCAGTGAGCTGGAGGCGATCGCCGAGCCGCAGCCGAAGGTCTTGAACTTCGCATCCTCGATCACGCCATCGGGGCCGACCTTGATCTGCAGCTTCATCACGTCGCCGCAGGCGGGCGCGCCGACGAGGCCGGTCCCGACCGAAGGATCGTTCTTGTCCAGCGCCCCGACATTGCGGGGGTTGTCGTAGTGGTCCAGCAGCTTGTCGCTATAGCTCATCTTCGTTCTCCATGATCCTTCGCGGCAAAGCTGCCGTTCAATGCTCCGCCCATTTGATCGATTTCAGATCGATGCCTTCCTGGGCCATTTCCCAAAGCGGGCTCAGCTCTCGCAGCCGGTTCACCGCCGAGACCACCTGCTCGACCGCCATGTCGATCTCGTCCACCGTGGTGAAGCGGCCGAGGCCGAAGCGGATCGAGGTATGGGCAAGCTCCTCGTTCACGCCCAGCGCGCGGAGCACATAAGAGGGCTCCAGCGAGGCGGAGGTGCAGGCCGAGCCCGAGGAGACCGCCAGATCCTTGATCCCCATCATCAGCCCCTCGCCCTCGACATAGGCGAAGCTGAGATTCAGATTGCCCGGCAGGCGATAGGTAAGATCGCCGTTGAGATAGACCTCCGGCAGCTTCTCGATGATGCCGCGATAGAGCCGGTCGCGCAGCCCCTCGAGGCGCTCGGCCTCTTCCGGCATCTCCTTTTGCGCGATCGCGCAGGCCTCGCCCAGGCCGACGATCAGCGGCGTGGGAAGCGTGCCCGAGCGCATGCCGCGCTCCTGCCCGCCCCCATGGATCATCGCCTCCAGCCGCACCCGGGGCTTGCGCCGGACATAGAGGGCGCCGATGCCCTTCGGCCCATAGATCTTGTGGCCCGAGATGCTCATGAGGTCGATCTTCATCGCCTCGACATCCATCGGGATCTTGCCCACCGCCTGGGCGGCGTCGGTATGGAAATAGACGCCCTTCGACCGGCAGAGCGCGCCGATTTCGGCCAAAGGCTGGATCACGCCGATCTCGTTATTGGCGGCCATGATCGAGACCAGCGCGGTCCTGGGCGTGATCGCCGCGGCCAGCGCCTCGAGATCGACCAGCCCGTCCGGCTTCACCGGCAGATAGGTGACCTCGAAGCCTTCCAGCTCCAGATGCCGGGCGCTGTCGAGCACGCATTTGTGTTCGGTCACGCAGGTGATCAGGTGGTTCTTCTTGGCCTTGTGGAAATGCATCACGCCCTTCAGGGCGAGGTTGTTCGATTCCGTTGCGCCGGAGGTGAAGATGATCTCCCGCGGATCGGCATTGATGATGGCAGCCACCTGCTCGCGCGCCGTCTCCACCGCCTCCTCCGCTTCCCACCCATAACCGTGGTTGCGCGAATGGGGATTGCCGAACTTCTGGG
>DATFRE010000221.1:0-9335 GCA_035263545.1 Dongiaceae bacterium | reverse complement strand
GAGGTCTTGATGAAATCCGCACCCGCCATCATCGCGACGAGGCTCGCCTTGTAGACGTTGCGCAGGGTCGCGAGATCGCCGGTCGCGAGGATCGCCTTCATATGCGCCTCGCCGCAGGCCTCCCGCATCGCCCGCAGCTCGTCATAGAGCGCGTTCCACTCCTGCCGCAGCACGTGATGACGGGTGATGACGATATCGATCTCGCGCGCGCCCTCGCCGGTCGCGTAGCGGATCTCCGCCAGGCGCATCGGTAGCGGGGCGAGGCCCGCAGGAAAGCCGGTGGCGACCGAGGCCACGGGAATGCCGGAGCCTTCGAGCGCCTTCACGGCCGGGGCGACCATGGTCGGGTAGACGCAAGCCGCGGCGACGGTCGGTGGCTCGTCCGCGAGGCCGAGGGCCTCGATGAGGTCGTCGCGCAGCGGCCGGCGGGCCTTGGCGCAGAGGCGGTGCACCCGCCCCGGCGTGTCGTTGCCGGAGAGCGTCGTCAGATCGATGCATTGGATCGCCCGCACCAGCCAGGCGGCCTGATACTCCTTCTTGACCGTGCGGCGCGCGGCCAGCGTTCCCGTGCGCCGTTCCACGGCATTGGGATTGACCCGCACCCGCTCGATCCAGTCGGTATTGAGCGCCGTACCGGGATTGCGCTCCACATTGCTCAGCATGACGGTCATGTCGCGGCGCCCCTAAGCCGCGCTCGCGGCCATCAGGTCCTCGACCTCGGCACGCTTGGGCATCGAGGGCGCGGTCCCGGGCCTCGTCACGGAGATGCCGGCAACGGCGCAAGCGAAGCGGACGGCATCGACCAGCTCCTTCCCTTCGGCAAGCGCGACGGCGAGGCCGCCGTTGAAGGCATCGCCCGCGCCGGTTGTATCCACCACCGGTCCGGCATCGATCGCCGGCACCAGCCTGTGGATCTTGCGGCCATGAACCAGGGCGCCCTTGGCGCCCAGGGTCAGCACGACGGTGCCGGCCCCCCGTGCGAGCAGTCGCTCCGCCGCCACGGTGGCATCCTCGATGCCGCGCACCGGCAGGCCTGTCAGCCCCTCCGCCTCGGTCTCGTTCGGCGTCAGGATATCGACCAGCGACATGACCTCGTCGGGGACGGGAGCGGCGGGCGCCGGGTTCAATATGGTCAGCCTTCCGTGGCGGCGGGCCAGCCGCAGCCCCTCGGCCGCAATCGGGACCGGCAGCTCCAGCTGGGTCATGAACACGGCAGCGCGGGAGATGGGGCCCTCGGCCTTGCCGATGTCCGCCGCCGTCAGCGCCTCGGCGGCGCCGGCGGTCACGACGATGGCGTTCTCGCCCTTGTCGTCGACCAGAATCGCGGCACCGCCGGTCCCCTGCCGATCCGTGCCATAGACATGGGTCGCATCAATCCCCTCGGCGGCATAGAGCTCGCGGGCCATGCGCCCGAAGGTATCCTCGCCCAATTTGGTGATAAAGGCGACCGCGCCGCCGGCGCGCGCTGCGGCCACCGCCTGGTTCGAACCCTTGCCCCCAGGGCCGACACGGAAATCGGTGCCGAGCACGGTCTCGCCCCAAGCCGGCAGGCGCGGCGTCTTGAAGGCAAGATCGGCGACGAAGATACCCATCACGCAGATCGTAGTGCCGGCCATGGCCACCTCATTCTGCGCCGGCACCGCCGGCGCTCACGCCTGAACGCGGACCGTGCCGAAGGGGCATTCCTGTGTCAATCGGACCTTGGGTTAGCCGCCGGAGGCTGCGCGGTCGGGCCGTGCCGCGGCGCCGGCATAGAGGATATTCATCTGCGCCTCGTAGATCTTCCCATGGAAGGCAACCGCATCGGGATGAAAGTCGCTTGCCGGCGCAGGCTCGGGGGCGAAATTGCCGAACAGGTCGCGGCCGCGCACGAGGGTGGCGGAGTCCGGCATGCCGGTCAGCTGGCGGATATGGGTCGGAAGATATCGGATCGCAAAGCCGATGCGCGAATGGTCGGAATTGTTCGGCTCCGAGCCATGGATCAGCCGCACATGATGAAGGGACATCTCGCCTTGGGCCAGCACGACATCGACCGCCTGGCGCTCGTCCACCTCGACCTGCACCTCCTGTCCCCGGCTCAGCAAGTTGTTCTCCCCGAAGGTGTCGCGATGGGGGAGCTGGTCGCGCAGATGGCTGCCGGGCACCACGCGCATGCATCCGCTTTCCGTGGTGCTCGGCGTCAGCGCCACCCAGGCGGTGACGATGTCCGGCTCCGACAGGCCCCAATATGTGGAGTCCTGGTGCCAGGTGACGCGCTTGCGGTCGCCGGGCTTCTTGACGAAGAAATCCGTGGCCCAGCACAGGATATCGGGACCGATCACGCTCTCGACGCGGTCCAGGATCCGGGCGTCACGGACGAGCTCCGCAAGCCAGGTCAGCAGCAGATGGGGCTTGTGGTTGGTCCGCCGGCTGATCTTTCCGCCTTCGCGGCGCTCCAGCGCTTCGAAGCGGTCGAGAAGCGCACGGCCCTCCGCAGCGCCGATGGCGGGCAAGGGGAACAGCACGCCCTCGCGCCGGTAGCGCTCGGTCGCCTCCGATGAAAGCGGACCGGTCATTCATCGCCTCCCCTGGGCTGCGCCATCCATGGCTTCGCGCCCCAGGCTACCCGCCCGCCGGAAAAGCGCCAGCCCGAACTTTGAGTCTCCTGCATCAGATCCGGTGCAGGGCAGAGAAGCGTCCGATGTGTCTAGGCGGCGGGGCTATCCGACCCTTTATCCTGGCTACCCCGGATGACGATGCCCGAAACGGGCTCCATCAAGGTGAGGTCGTCCTCGACTCCCTTCACGCCCGGCGTGTTCTCCGCAAGCACCCGAAGGGCCTCACATTCCCGCTCATCGAAGGCCGCGCCCGACAGACGCACGATCCCGTCCTGCACGGTCATGCTCAGGGTCGCCTGGGGCGCCCAAGGCTGCTTGGCGATTTCGGCCGCGAGGTGAGCACGGATGGCGGCATCGCCGGTCTCGCCCGGACCGCCAGAAGGCAAGGCGGCCAGGGCGCGCAACAGGTCAGCCCGCCCCACGATCCCCACAAGGCACCCATCGCGGAGAACCGGCAGGCGCTTGACGTGGAAATGTTCCATCAGATCGACGATCTCGCCGACCGGCGTATCCTCCGAGATCGCCTGGACCGGCCGGGTCATCACCTCTGCCACCTTGCGCCCGTGACTCTCCACGTAATCGGCGGCTTGTCGGCCCGGGCTGATTAGAAACTCCAGCCAGCGTGGGCGACGGCGCTCTGTCCCCATCTCGCCGCGACGAAGGAAGTCGCCCTCTGTGACGATTCCCAGGAGCCCGCCGGCGGAATCGACCACTGGGAGGCCACTGATCCGGTGCTTGAGCATCAGGCGGATCGCATCGGCTATGGTCTCATCTTTCCCGATGGCCACGACATCGGCAGTCATCAGGTCACCTGCCTTCATGGTCTTCTCCTCGGCATTGGCGATCTGAACATCAGGATGAGGCAAGCCTGCGATCACGTATTTGATCTAAATCAAGGCGATGGCGCCTGATTGAGCCGATTGCGGATGCCCGGTAGGTCTTGCAGGCAACCTTATCCAACGGCAACGCGCCAGGCGTCGATCTCGGCGAGCTCAGCCTGGGCAGCTCGGCGATGATCTCCCGGCGACCGAGCGTCACCTCGCCGTGGTCGCCATCGAGGGAGACCCAATCGCCTTCCACGATCTTTCGGCCGGCGATCTCGCCGCCCTCCCGGTCCTCGCGAATCCTCAGCTCATGGCAGCCGACCAGGCAGACCTTTCCCAGTTGGCGGGCCACGACGGCCGCATGGGCGGTGCGCCCGCCGACGGCCGTCAGGATGCCGGCGGCCACGGCGAAGCCGGCGATGTCCTCGGTCGAGGTGTCGTGCCGGACCAGGACGACGGGCTCGCCACCCGCGGCGAGGGCCTTGGCGCGGCTGCTATCGAAGGCCATGCGCCCTGTCGCCACGCCCGGCGATGCGGACACCGCCGTGGCGATGGCCGGCGCTTGATCGGCAAAGCGCGTGACGTGGGCGCGGTCGAGGTCGATCGCCGCTACCCGCTGCAATGCCGTCGCCGGATCGATGAGCCCCTCATGGACGAAATCGATCAGAATGCGCAGCGCGGCCCGCGGAGTCCGCTTGGCCGAGCGCGTCTGAAGAAAGAAGAGGGTGCCGTGCTCGACGGTGAACTCGATGTCCTGGACATCGCGGTACTCCCGCTCGAGGCGCTGGGCACCGTCGGCGAGCTCGCTGGCGCCCTCGGGCAGCCGCAGCGCGAAAAGCGCGGCATCGCTCGGCATTCGCCGGCCGGAAACCACATCCTCGCCCTGGGCGTCGGAGAGGAAGTCGACATAGAGCCCTTTTTCCCCGGTCGCCGGGTTGCGCGAGAAGGCGACGCCGGCGCCGGACCTGCCGCCGGCATTGCCAAAGACCATCGTCTGGACGGTGACAGCCGTGCCGGCGAGCCCTTTAAGCCCGTTGAGGCGGCGGTACTCCTGGCCCGCGGCCCGTCCCAGGAGCGATAGACCGCCTGGGCCGCCGCGGCGAGCTGGTCCATCGGCCGGTCGGGAACGGGGCGGCCGGCCGTGCGAACCGCGACGAAGCGAAATTCCTGGGCCAGCCGCTCGAGGGCCTCGGGATCGAGCTCGGTCTCGTCCGCGGCGTCCTCCGACTGGAGCATCCGCGCCAAGGCTGCTTCGAACGCCGCCGCCGGCACCTCCAGGACAACCTCGGCATAGATCTGGATGAAACGGCGATAGCTGTCCCAAGCCAGGCGCGGGTTGCCGGTCAAGCCGATGAGTCCCTGAACGCTGTCGGCATTCAACCCGACGTCGAGAATGGTCGACAGCATTCCTGGCATGGACTGGGCGGCTCCGGACCGCACGGAGACCAGGAGCGGCGCGCGAGGGTCGCCGAAGCGGCGGCCCGTCGTCTTCTCCAGCTTCGCGATCCCCTCTTCCAGGCCGCCGGTCAGGGTGGCCAGGGCTTTCGGGTCGTCGCGATTGATGGCGGCGCAGAGCCCCGTCGGCATGACGAAGGCCGGCGGCACGTTGAGGCCCAGCCCGCTCATGCGCCAGAGCTGCGCTGCCTTCGATCCGGCCGTCTCGGCTGTCAGCGGTTCGGTCTTGCCGGAAACGCCGATGAAGAGGGGGGCGATGCCGCTCATGCCGAAAGCTCCTCGAGGACGCGATCACGAAGGGAAAGTGCTGCGTGCAGAAGATGATCGGTCGCAGTTTCGAGCGCGCGGGCAATCTCGACGCCAAGGACGAGGACCCTGGCACCGGCTTGCGCGTTCGAAAGGAAGGCGGCGAAGGTCTCGCGCGCCGCGTCGTCGGCGTTGCGCTCGGCGACGACCACGGCGTCGATCGATTGCAGCGACGCGACCGCGTCGGCGCGCTGGCCTTCGGGCAGGCGCGAGGCCGCGTCGAGGGCACGGATGAGCTGCCCCACGCTGTCGGTCGCGATCTCGGCAAGATGGGCGAGCGGCGCCACACCGAAAGCCACCGCTTCGGCATCCGGCATTAGGCCGATCAGAAACGCGCATTCCTCCAGCGAGTCGGTCGTATCTTCGATCTCGTCGATCACCGGCCGCAGCATGCCGGCTTCGCGGATTTGCGCCTGGATATCGCGGGCGGCAACGGTCAGACGGTCGGCCTTCTCCTCGATGCGCTTGGCGCGACGGGCGAGTGCTTGCCTCTCGGCCGCCGTAGTTGCCGCCGGCATGGCGAGCACGCCGGCGATCCGCTCGGCCAGCATGCGCGACAGGCCCAGGTGGCGGACGAGCACCGTAAGCACCGAGCTCTCGGCGGTCTCGAAGCGGCGCGACAGATCGGCCTGGATCTCATCGCGGATCAGCCGCGCCGTATGGCCGGCGGCGAGGCCCTGGCTGGTATCGCGCAGCACATGGCGCAGGAACGCCTCGCACTCGTCGGCGCCGAGCGCCTCGTCGAGGCGCATGCCATAAGGGATGCGGCCAGCGGCCACCCGGTGGATCGCCTCGAAGACCAGGTCGACACCGCCGAGATCGACGAAAGCGCGATGACCTAGGTCATGCTGCGCCGCCCAGGCCAGCAGAGCGATCGCCGTGTTCTTACCGACGAAAGTCTGGAGCGCCTTGCGGGCCTTGTTCCAATCGATCAGGAAGACGATGCGCGAGCCGAGAAAGTCAAGGAAACCGTCGAGTGCTTCATCGTTGGCGCAGGCGCAGCGACCCGTCAGTAGGTAGAAAACCTCCTCGCCGAGACCCTGGGCCTGCTGCTCTGCCAGCGGGCTCCAGGCCACGCCCTGACCCTCGAAAAGCGACATGAAGAACTTGGCCCGCGGCCGGTGGATGTCCGTATAGGTAACCGTCACTTCCTTCGGCTCGACATGGATGACGAGGACATGGGCATCGGTGGTCCCGATGTCGTTCTGGATCGTGAGACGGTCCCCCGCTCGCACCGCCGTCGTGCCCAGGCCCGGATGGCCGAAGGCCAGCGGCGCGGTCCGGTTGAGCCCCCGCATGAAGGCCCTGACCGACTGCCGGTCGCGTTTGCCGAGGGAATGCACCCGCGCCCCGTCCAGGTTCTCCACCGCCGTGTCCGCGGCCAGGCGGTTGATGGCCTTGTGCAGATCCATGACGAGGAGGTGGACGCTGTCACGCTCGCCACGGCTGGCCGATGCCAGCCTATCGATTTCGTTCAGATCGAGCTGATCGCCTTCGGCGGCGGGAATGGCTTTCGTCAGCGCCGCGGCCCTCTCGGCCAAGGGACGGCTGGCCGCTTCCTGCGCCGCCTGGAGGGGGGCGAGCATTGCCGCCAGGTCGTCGGCGATCCCTGCGAGCAGCGGTCCGACGCCCGGGATGAAGAGCCGCGCTGCCCCCACCATGCGCGCGCCGGCAACCAGCGCGTCGAGAGAGGAGTCCGCGAGCCCAGCAGCCCGCTGCTCGACCGTGAACTGGCGGGCGGAGCGATTCGGTGTCTGGGCCTGGAGCGCCGCCTCCTGGAGCAGGCTAAGGCGAAGCTTGATGCGATCATTGGCGGCCAGCGCCTCGCCCATTAGCGACGGCGGCAGGACCGCCTTCTTGCCGAGCCGTTCGATGATCCCGGTCTTCGCCGTCATCGCTGCCTCCTTGCGCCATGTGCCGCTTCGGTGGAGGCATGATCCGCCGAGCGCCGATGGCGCGCCTTGAGCCATGTCATTTCCGAAACCGCGACATCGCGCGCGCGTTTCCTGCCACTGCACCGACCTGCAGGTTCCGGCTTATATGTCGGCAATGGGTATTCTACGACCGAAAGAATGACGGGCGTGCTTTAACCGCTTCGAGCGGCTTCAGCTCGGCATCTTGGGACATCCACCCAGAGGAGCACAAGAATATACCACATTCCCATGTACTTACTGGGGCAGGCTCGTACTCGTTCTGTGCGGAAGGAGATCCAGCAATAAGGGGAATGGTGCCCAGGGCCGGAATTGAACCACCGACACCGTGATTTTCAGTTACGGTCCTATCCTCTTCTGACCCCGGGAAATCCGCCATTTGTGCCCGACTGCCCTATGAACGCTTTGTGGCACATGGGCTTTTTGTTGCGTCCTCTCGCACCCTTTTTCCTGGCGTTGCCGATCGAACGTGTGCACAGTGTGTGCATCAGCGTTCAATGGGTGTGAGGCCATGCGAGAGAAGATCAGCAAACGGACGGTCGACGCGCTCAAGCCGGGCGCGATCCTGGCCGATACCGAGGTCAAGGGGTTCACCGCCCGGCGGCTGGCGAGTGGGACCCTCACTTACGGCTTTCGCTATCGGGACAAGACCAGCGGGCAAGCGCGCTGGCTGGCCCTCGGGCTCCACGGCAACATCACGCCCGAGGAGGCGCGTGCGCTGGCAAAGAAGTACGCCGGCGCTGTCGCCGACCGGCGCGATCCGGCCGCCGAGCTCGAGCGCCAGCGCGCCACGGCGAAGAGCGCAGCATCCGAGACGGTAAATGCCGTGCTCGACGCCTTCCTGGAGCGGCACGTGCGGCCCGCACTCCGTAGCGCCAAGGCCATAGAGCGCGCCTTTGACGTCTACGTCCGCCCGCGGCTCGGGGCGAAGAGCATCTACACGCTCCGGCGCAGCCACATCGTCGAGATGCTGGACGCCGTCGAGGACCAGGGCGGCCCGGTCATGGCCGATCGGACCCTGGCCCACCTCCGTCGGGCCTTTAATTGGCACAGCAGCCGCGACGACGACTTCCTGCCGCCGATCGCCCGCGGCATGGCGCGGACCAAGGGCAAGGATCGCGCCCGCGATCGGGTGTTGTCCGACGAGGAGATGCGGGACCTGTGGGCGGCGCTCGACCGGGCCAAGGTTCCGCCGTGCTATCCCCGCTTCATCCGCGCCTTGCTGCTGACTGGGCAAAGGCGCAACGAGGTGGCGCGTGCCGACTGGCGCGAGATCGGCTCCGGCATCTGGACCATCCCCGCCGCGCGCTACAAGACCAAGGTCGAGCATATCGTGCCGCTGACCGAGGCGATGTTAGCGCTGCTGGGCGAACCCAAGGCCAAGGGGTTCGTCTTCTCCAACGACGGCGGCCGCCGCCCCCTCTCGGGCTTCGGCAACGCCAAGGCGGCGCTCGACCGGACGATCGACGAGATCCGCAGGGTCAGGGGGGCCGACGCCGTCGCACCATGGACATTGCATGATCTGAGGCGCACGGCCCGCAGCCTCATGAGCTGTGCCGGCGTATCGGCGGATGTCGCCGAGCGGGTGCTGGGCCACGTCATCCCCGGCGTGCGCGGCGTGTATGACCGCCATGCCTATGAGGTCGAGAAGCGCGACGCCCTTAAGCGGCTCGCCTCCCTGGTCGATTGCATCATCCACCCTATCGAGAACGTCGTCCCGATGCGAGGGTGACGACGCGTAGAATCACGATCGGCGCGGATAGGGATTGCAACCCGATACGGCTGGCCCGCACCAGCCTTCCGCGCCGACCACCTTGCGGATGCACCAGGCGGGAGTGCATGGAAGCTATCTTCTACCTCCTCATACCCCTGGATGATGCAGGTGAGCCCCTGGATGAAGCGGGTGAGCCGTTCGCGGTCGGGCCGCCGCTGACGATCTGCGAAGCGGCGATGGTCTATGCCCTCCGGCACCCGCACGGGCGGTTTCTGAGCGACGGCAGTGTCGGAGACCATGAGGATTTCATCCGCGCCAACGACCCCGACGCGGAACGTCGTCATAACAGCTGGAATGCCTATTGCGATCTGAAGCAGCGCGCGAAAGGGGGAAGCCTGCCGCTCGAGAAGCCGGTCTATCTCCGCGACGGGGCGCTCGACCCGCGGCACACGCTCGTCGCCTTCGAAGCGCTTCTCGAGCTCGCCATGGCGCGGGGCGACGCCACGAG
>DATFRE010000220.1:0-3328 GCA_035263545.1 Dongiaceae bacterium | reverse complement strand
GGCATCGGCCGGGTTTTCTTTGCATCGGCGATGCCGCCCATGCCATGTCGCCCATCGGCGGGGTCGGGATCAACCTCGCCATCCAGGACGCCGTCGCGACGGCAAATCTCCTGGGCCAGCCACTCCAGCACGGCGCACCCTCCAAGCGCGAGCTGGAAGCCGTCCAGCGGCGCCGGAGATTTCCCACCGTCATGACCCAGGGCCTGCAGGTGATCGTCCAGAACCGGGTGATCGACCGTGTGCTCGGTGGTGCCGCCACCACGCGGCTGCCATGGATCCTGCGCCTGGTGCGCCGCTTTCCGGCCCTCACGCGCCTGGGCGCCCGCATGATCGGCGTCGGCTTCCGGCCCGAGCATGTGTCAAAGGCGACGCCCCGGCCCAGTGCGCGATCCGGATAATGGGCTCTATCGCCTGCGGCTGGCCCCTTGCGACGCAACGGGCAGCCAGGCGTACCACTGGTCCGGGAAGGAGCCCCGCGGCGGCAGGCGCTCGGGAGCGATGAGCGCGGTGATGAGGAGGCGGGCGCGGTCGAAGGCGCCCTGACCGGCATCCTCGATAGCTTCACCGCGAATGAGGCCGGCAAGGCGCCGGCGGAAGGCGGCACGCGCCGCCGCGATCTCATCCGAAGGCTCCGGCGTGGGTGGCGCTGGCGGTGAATCCGACAGCATCTCGCCCACCGTTGCCCTTGCCGCCAGCAGGACGCGGCGGTCGTCACTGCCGAGAGCGCCCGGTTCCGCCGCCGGCACGACGGCTGCGGCCACGGCTTCTGCAAGTTCGCGAAGAAGGAAGCGGCCGGCGCCGAGCATTGCCGTCATCCGCACGCGCCAATCGCGATCGGCGAGGGCGGCGCCAAGCAGCACCGCGAGCAAGGCCCGAGGGATCCCTTCACCCAGGCGCCGGACCCGGCGCAGCAGCTGCCAGCGCGCCTCGCCCTCGCCGATCCGGGCAATGCTGCGCCGAAGCTCCTCATCGGCCGGCGCCCCGGCGCCCGCGGCCATGGCGGCGAAAAGTGGCGCAAGCGCCTCCAGGAGTTCCGCGAGCTCTTCCCCCGTCGCGATGATCTCCAGGCGATCGGCAATGGCCTCGCGCCGTTCCACGGCATCCTCGCCGCGCAGCGTCAGCAGTCGGCGCCCGGTTTCCGGATCGAAGGCATAGTCGACCTCGCCGTCGTCGCCGTAGCCGCGCGACCAGGAGGCGAAGGAGGGCTCGCCGGGAATGGCGGTGGCGACATCGGTGCGGTCGGGGTCGCGCCGCCAGCCGAGCTCATCGAGCGTCGCGGCTATCGTGGCGAAGCGGCAATCCGGATGCAGGAGCAGCGTCAGCTCGGCCGGCCTCGCCATGGCCATATTCATCCGGCCGACGGCGGCGTCACGCCGGGCATCAGGTCGTAGGCCCTGAGCAAGGTCTCCTCCGGTGTGCGAATCTTGCCGGACTCCCAATAGATCGTCTTGAGCCAGGTCGCGGCCGTAAGCAGATGTCCCCGCCCAAACCACTGCGCCATGAGACCGCGGCCAAAGACGCGCTCCACCGCAGAAATGTAGTCATTGCCAGATTGGGCGTTGGGCAGGCGGTTGCGGCAGGCCCAGTAGCCGAACTCAGCGTCATTTCCGAGCTCGATGGCGCTCGCAACCGGGCGGCCGCCAAGTCTTTCATAAGCGGCTATGCCTCTTTCCCAGGCACGTGCTTGAATGCAATCCCTGAGATAGGGGCCTATATATTGCTCGAGCGCTTCTGACGCGGGAAAGGGACGCTTGGCCTCGATCTGCTCCCAAGCCTTCTCATGCAACACGAGCGCCCGGAGATAGGCATCGCGGTCGCTCGAGCCCTTGAGCATCCAGCACGCAAGCGCATAGGCCGCCTGGCGCAGCATCGCTAAATAAGCTGGGGGATCGCCGATCTGCTCATCCTTCGCCATCGAGGCTTCGAGCCATTCCAGCGATTTGCTCAAGAGCGGCTGCACTTCGTCGCGAAGCCCGACGAGCCAGCCATAGATGACATTGTCGAGCATAGACCGTGCCGCGCTACCGAGGGCGGAATCCGGCTCGAAGGTTTCCCTCTTCTTGCCGAGTTCGCGCGCGATCGCCCAGTCCAGGAGGGTCTCCCTCTCGCGAAGCGGATCGAACCTGGTCATCTCTCAGGGACTCCCTGACGACTTCTTGTAACCTTTGAACACCAGCGGCTTGTCGATCCATCGCCCGGTCGGATCGGTCGAGGACGTGATCGCCGTGAAATTACCCTTATCCAGATTGTCCAGCGCGATGTTTCTTTGTTCCGGAGTCAGGTTCTTGGCGTTCCTGATTGCCGCCTTCGCCTCGTCGAACGCATTTTCCAGCCGCGCGCCGTCGAAGGTATCGGACCGCTCCACCACGGAGGAGTCGCTGTGGAATTTCGAATCCCACAGTACGACCTCTCCATTGGGCCGCACCGATATGATGTCGGACCCGTGGGTACCGGTGGCGTCACCATACTTGATGACGGTCTCCTTGAACTGCTCGGCCACACGGTTCGCCAGGCGCAGTTCCGACCGGAAGCCGTTGACGTGGGATTGGGCGTTGGCATCGGTGCCGCCGGTCAGGACATTGGGTTTGTACTCCCAGCCGGCAACCGGATCCGGAAGCTTTTCGCTGACAAGGACGTCATTGTAGTAGCGCGGATGCTTCTCGATCTCGGCGATTGCCTGTTTCGCCTCGGCGATCCGGGCCTCCGCCTTCGCGATCTCGGCGTCGGTGAGCGGCACGCCGCGTGCCCGTGCTTCCTCGCTACGGAAAACCTTCTCGAAAGCGTTGCGCAGTTCATCGGGCAGGTTGCCGAAGCGCAGCCGGCGGCTTTCCATGACTTGTCGCATGCGCTCGACGGCGGCCGGATTGTCGAATTCGAACTTTCCGAAGGCGCGCAGCTCCGGGCTCCGTTCCGCCGCCGCGGCAAACTTTTCCTCGAAGTCGTTCTGGGCCGCGGTGATGTCCCAGGAGAGGTCCTCGCGCCGCTTCTGCAGCGCTTCGCGCTCGGCTTGGAGCTTCTGAAGCTCTTGCTTCTGCCGGAGATATTCCTCGATCGGCACAGGCTTCGGCCGCCTCCGCCTTGGCCTGCTCGGTGGCAGTCGTCGGTTCGACTGGCGCGGTTTTCAGCTCGGCTGGCGCGGCCGCAGCCGGCCTAGCTTCGGGTTCCGCCGGGGCCTCGGGCGCGCCAGGCTTGCCGGTCTTGCGCCGGGGCTTTGCCGCCGGCTCGGCCGTGGGTCCGGCCGCCGGCTCCTCGGATGCGCCGGCCTTCCCGCGCCTGGCTTTGGTCCTAGCGGTCGCAGCCACGAAGCCTCGACCGGGGCCTTCGGCGC